>JAZDLJ010000379.1:0-5621 GCA_043802115.1 bacterium
TATCTTAAACGACTTCCAATTAGAGGCAAATGCCTCTTTGGTTAATGTCCTGAAAAGGAAAAAAAATCTTTTTATAAAGAATGAGCTTGAAAGTGACAATACCCCTGAATCAAAAGAGGCTCTATTGACCTTAGAAAAAAATTTTACTATAGTTTGCATACCGGTTGTTATAAAAGATAATTTATTGGGTATAATTAACCTGGGTGAAAAATTTACATCTGAGATTTACTCAAATGAAGATTTAGATCTCCTCTCCACCCTGGCTAATCAATTAGCAATTGCCTTGGAAAATGCAAGGACTTATGAAGAACTATCAATGACCTATACAGAATTGGAAGGATATAAGACGAGATTGGAAGAAAAGGTAAAGGAAAAGACCGCTGAACTCAAAGAAACTCAGACACAGTTAGTTCACTCAACCAAACTAGCCTCAATCGGCCAATTAGCCGCTGGCATGGCTCACGAAATCAATACCCCTTTATTTGTCCTGAATAATTGCCTTGAAATTTTTAACCAGGGGATAAACGATCTAAAAGCCGACCTTTCACTCTCAACCTTTAATCAGGTTCACCCAAACCTCACAAAATTTGTCGGAACAGGGAAAAACACCCTCCAACGGATTCAAAAGATTGTTGATGCCCTTTTGGGATTCTCCAGGAAAAACAGAGAAGGACTAGATTTCATTTATATTAATGAAGGTATAGACGATACCCTTGTTATGTTAGAGCATCTAATGAAAGATAATGATATCAATGTCCACAAAGGATATGAGGCTATAGAAAAGATAGAGGCGGATTTACAGCAACTTAATCAGGTTTTTATGAATCTCTTTACTAATGCTGCCCATGCCATAAAAACAAAGAGAGAAAAAGGGGATAGTTGCGGTAATATCTGGGTTAAAACTTATAAAAATGGGGAATATATAAATATAATTTTTAAAGATGATGGCATCGGGATACCTCAGGATATCCAAGATCAGATATTTGATGCCTTTTTTACAACCAAACAGGTAGGGGAAGGCATGGGATTGGGATTAAATATCAGCTACAATATTATTAAAAATCATAATGGCAATATTGAGATAGAGAGTAAAGAAGGTGAAGGAGCGAGTTTTGTTATTAGTTTGCCAGGAAGACAGAAAAATTAAGAGATCAAAATGCAAAAATTAAAATGATAGGAGGAACAACAAAATGCTATACAAGGAATATCCAATCCTATTTATAGATGATGAGCCAGACGCATTAGAGACTATAACCTTTGCCTTAAAAAAAACCTTCACAATCGAGTCTACTAATGACCCATTCAAGGCGCTTGAGATAATTAAAGAAAAAGAATATGCAGTAGTCCTCTCAGATCAAAAAATGCCCAAGATGCAAGGATTTGATCTACTAACAAAGGTAAAAAAGATATCTCCCCTAACAATCAGGGTTCTTATTACAGGATTTGCTGATATAGAAGATGCTATTAAGGCCATTAACAAGGGAGAAATCTATCGGTATATACCAAAAAAGACATCCAGTGAGGAGAGGGAGAGCTTTCTCAGACAGGCAATAGATTTTTATGCACTTCAAAGAGAAAAGGAGAGGTTATGTAGGGCTAATCAACAGCTCTTGAAAAGACTGGCGGTTAAGGACAAAATCCTTGGCATTAACAATTTTGGATATGAGATATATGCCCAATTCTTACCTATGATAGAGGAGATAAGAGATGAACTATATGATGAACAAAAGGAATCGGTTATGGAGGCTGCTAATCTAAATATTCCCTGGCGAAGTAGTCGTTGGTTTAGAGAAAAATTGGAGAAGATAGAAAAAATTACAAATTCACTCCAGGAATTATATCTAGCAACTTCTCATAATATGTTGGTCCCTCTTAAAGAAGAAGGTGATTTAAATAAAATTATCAGAGAGAAGGTAGATTATTATAAAAAATTAGAAGATTGGAGAGAGGTAAAATTCAATCTGGATTTAGATGAAAAGATACCTCCGTTTAAGATGAATGTAGAAGATATTGGTTATGCTATTAGGTATATATTAGTGAACAGCGGACAGGCAATCCCTGATAATGGCGACATTAATATTAAAACTATCTTTAAGACTGATGATGCAGGAGAGTATGTGATCTTAGAGATAGCTGATCATGGCCGTGGGATTAAAAAGGAAGACATTAATAAGGTATTTGTCCCTTTTTTTGGCACAAAAAAAGGATGTCCGGGGCTTGGTTTGACCAAGGCTGAAACTATTTTTGCCAACCATGATGCTACTATTGAGATAAAAAGTGGCTGTCCGGAAACTGCGGGGACTACTGTCACCGTAACTTTTTTGTTTGAACGAAAGATGTCCCTATCTCTAAGTGAGCAACCATAAAAATTTATAACACACATTCCACATCTAATTTTTAAAAAAATAGTATTTTTTATTTTTGTCTTTAGCCCTGAAAGGGCGTGATATACCAGCCCTGGGAATGAAGAAATGTCCAAAGAGGAGCCCTGTAAGGGCGAGACATAAATAAGATAGGGGAGAAAAATGTCTCAGTCATTATCCAAAGTCCTCCTGCATATAGTATTTAGCACGAAGATGCGGCAGGAATTGATATCAGAAGAAGTTCGGTCTGGTTTGCATGCTTACGTAGCAGGTGCTTGTCGTGCAGTAGGTAGTGAGGCGTACCGAGTAGGAGTAACCAATAATCATGTTCATATTGCCTGCAACTTACCCCGAATATTAACTATAAGTAAGTTACTGGAGGAGATCAAGAAATCATCATGCTACCTAAAAGATTCCTTAAAAAACGAAAATTATTCCTCTCCTCTTGTATCATTATCCTTTCCATCCTCGTAACTGCTATATTTCTCCTATCCCAGACTACCTTACCAGTAAAGCTTCTAAGCCTTTTCTTACACCATAAAACAGGGATAAGTCTTAAGGCAGAAGGTTTTAAATTAAGGTCTGGATTCAAGGGTAATATTGATCAGTTATCCTTAAAAAGTAACCAAATTATTTTGGCCAAGGCCATAATCGAGAAAGTAGATTTTGATGTCAGCCCTAATTCTTTTTCATCGTCTAATCTCCTAAAAAAAATCCCTCATATAAAGAAAATGGATATAAAAGGAGGTAATTTTTCCTTTAACCTTCCCAATAACACAGGAACCTTAAATATCCAGGATGTTCAACTTGAGATAAGGAATATAGGAACTAAGGGAACCCTTTCTATCTCTATTCCCAAAATAAGCATAGGAGGGCTTAGATTAAGTAATCTATCCCTTAACGCCCTGATCACTATCCAAGAGGATGTGCTCTCTTTCTCTAATCTAGTCTTGACCCTTAAGGGAGTGAAGATTGATGGGAAAGAGATAACTGAGATTGCAGATATAAAGGTCAAGACAAACGCCTTTTACAATATAGCTCAGGAACTCCTAACGCTAGAGTCTATTAAGGTAGAATTACCAGCCGTGGGAGAACTTGAGGGAGATTTTAAAATGGCCTTGGCTAAAAAGGAGTTACCATGGCAGGCTTCTTTTAAGGCCGAAGATATTACACTTACTAAGGTATTTAAGGTAATTTCCCCCTTCCTTCCATCCCAGCAAAAGGGGTGGACATTAGATGGTCAAGGCGGCTTAAAGGCAGATATTGCAGGTAAAAATGATCAGGGAGATTGGTCTTTTAAAGGAATTATGCAGATGAATGTGAGGAAAGGCGGATTTAGTTCACCAGATGGAACAAAGGCAGGGGAGGGAATAAATATTGATATTAACCTTGATCTTACCTATCCAAAAAAAGAAGAAAAGATATTATCATTTAACACGAAGGGAAGAATTAAAGGGGGGGAATACCTATGGGGGACATTCTATAAAGACTTTTCAAACTTTTTTTTATCCTGGGATATAGAGAACAGTTTTTTTTTGTCAAATCACAAGACCTAAAGATAATGGGAAACCTGGATATCCTCCAGGCTGGGCAAATAGGTTTTTTAGTTGAGAGACATAACCTTAATTGGTCTTTTGAGGCAGAGACCTTATTTGGATTAGACTATAGAAAATTAAGAGATATTATCTTATCGGAAGACCTCGAAAAATCTTACCCTTATTTAAAAGGGGTAGACCTTTCAGGAGAGAGTAATCTTCAGATAAAAGGATCTCTGGATAAAATAAATCTGCCTCTCCCTTTGATTTCTGATAATAAACAACTGACAATTACGAACAACAAATATGAATGGCAGCTTAATGGAAAATTACTTACAACTCTATCTACGATCAACTTCCCAAACCTTAATCTTGTAGTCTCTAATCTAAAAATTGACCTTCCGATAAACCTTGCCTCTTCATCCCTTGCCCCACTTAGACAAGACCTCGAACGTCAAGGTCTTATCTCTTTTGATCAATTATCCTGGAAGGATTTTTCCTTACCAGGTCTTATCCTTCATCCATCCTTTTCCTTGAATAGATTTCGGATTCCAGAGGAGATTGGAATAGATCTCTTAGAAGGAAAGGCCATCTTAAGTAAAGTAAGGGGTGATGCAATTACCTCCTCTAACCGCTCTTTTTATGCCTCTTTAGGGATAGAGAATATGAAAATGCACCTTCTCTCTGGTCAGATTAATGGGAAGATCACAGATGTGCTTTATAAAGATGATAGGATTGAGTTGAAAGGTTCTCTGGATGTAAAGGCCATTGGAGGCGAGTTGAAGGCTAGAGGGCTTTATATAGAAAAACCTCTCAGTATAGGAAGAAAATTCGGTGGCAATCTTTTCTGGGATGGGGTTCAGCTTGAGCTGCTTACAGATAAGATACCTATCGGAAAGATAAGCGGAGTAATAAAGGGAACACTTACTGGGTTAGTATTTGAATATGGACAACCTGCCAGCTTTTCACTTGAGGTAGAATCAGTAAAGCAAAAAGGGATAAAACAGAAAATAAGCGTTGATGCTATTAATAACCTTTCTGTAATAGGAACAGGATCATCAGGGGTTGGAACAGTACTCAATTCAGGGCTTAACAGATTCTTTTCTTACTATCCTTATTCAAGAATAGGGTTTAGGTGTGAATTAGAAAATGATGTCTTCTCCCTGCAAGGACTTATTCATCAGGAGGGGCGAGAATATATTATTCGTAAAGGTTTTTTTCGGGGTATTGATATGGTCAATCAGAACCCTAACAATACCATAAGTTTTAAGGATATGAAGGAGAGGATTAATAGAATATTTGAGAAAAGAGAAGGGGGCATTAAAGTAGAAAAAAGTCAAAAAGTAGAGGAATCAGGCTATTCAGATAAATTTAAATAAATGCAATATTATACTCGCTTAGTTCAAACTATAGTATTTCAACTTAGTTTTTTCCAAGTGATTGTGTTAGTTAAAACCAGTATGTTAAGGCACAAAGGCACAAAGTTTTCGACCTGTACGATTAGAATTTTACTATAAACATTGTTGGATTGAGTCTTATGAAATCCAACCAAGGAGGTGTAAATAAATAATTCAGACGAATGCCTTGTTAATTCCCTGAAAGGAAATTTCATATTCTGCCCCGAAGGGGCGTTTCATACTAGCCCAGGGTGAAACCCTGGGAGGGATAAATAGACGCAAATGCGCTCTGAAGGAGCGCCTCATAAAATAAAAGGGGAAAAATA
>JAZDLJ010000407.1:0-2271 GCA_043802115.1 bacterium
CTAATTAAACCCTGACGATATGATTTATTTATCTATAATATTCCATAAAGCGATAAATTCCAGGGGTTTGGGGACAGAGTCCCCAACTTAATAAATATTTTTTTTTACCTTTTTTGGTCACAGATTGCAGAAGAACCAAAATTGATTAATTCCATCTTTTACTGATTTTTTTCTGAGACCATTCTTCAGCAAGAACAGGAATGAGGTCAAAAAAAGAAGGTAAAAGCATATTTACTTATAACAAAAGCCATTCTAAGATATCCTATCTTTCTAAATATACTACTAATTTTTCCCAAATGATAACACTTACAACGGATATAAAATAAAAAGACTATTTAATAGCCGTTGTAAGTGTCGGAGGTAGATAGAAATGGATTTTATAAACGTAAAGGAAATTAAGACCCTTTTAAAAGAACAGCAAAAACCTTGTGTCTCATTATTTCTTCCAACACACAGAAAAGGAAAAGAAATTAAACAGGATTCTATTAGACTTAAAAATTTACTTAGTAGGGCTGAACAAGGACTCAAGGCTCAGGGCATAGAGACAGAAGGGATAAATGAATTTTTAGAACCAGCAAAAAAATTTTTGGATGACCCTTATTTTTGGCATTACCAAAGTGATGGCCTAGCTATGTTTCTAGCCCCAAATGAGTTTTATTACTATTGCCTTCCTCTCGAATTTGAAGAATTAATCATTGTATCTAATAAATTTTACATTACACCTCTTGTCCCTTTGTTAACAAGTGAGGGTCATTTTTTTATCCTAGACCTTAATCAAAAAAGATTGAGGATGTTTCAAGGATCACAATTTAGCATAAGCGAGGTTGATTTAAAAAAGATACCAACAAGTATTGATGAGGCGCTTAAATATGATTGTCCAGAGAGACAACTTCAATTTAACACAAAGACATCTTCTCCAAGAGGAGAACGGCCAGCCATATTTTTTGGCCAGGGGATAGAGACTGATGGTGATATCCACAAAAAAAACATCCTAAGATTTTTTCAAATGGTTGATAAAGGGGTATCTAAGTTGATATATAAGTTAACGAAAGGGGTTGGTTCACCATTAATTTTAGCTGGGACAGAATATCTTATTTCTATTTACAGGAAGGCAAATTCTTATCCAAATCTAATGAAGGAAGAATTCAATGTTAATCCCAAATCCATGAATGTAGATGAATTACACAAAGAGGTCTGGAAGATCGTCCAACATTCCTTTCAAAAGGCCCAGGAGGAATCCCTGGCTAAATATAAACAACTTACTAACACCAGGAGAACCTCAAGTAATTTAGAGGAAATAATTAAAGAGGCTTATACTAATCGAATTGACTCTTTTTTTATTACAAAAGGATTACAGAGGTGGGGCATATTTAATCCAAAGTCCAATAAGATAACTATACATCAAAAAATGGAGACTGGTGATGAAGAGTTGTTGGATATTGCAGTTTCCCAAATTATCTTACATGATGGAGCTGTATATACCCTAGATGCTGAGGATATGGTTGATAATGCCCAGATCGCAACATTATTTCGCTATTAAAATTCAATACCTTTTTGAGCATAGATACCGCATTTTAAAGGATGCTTAATTTCTTTCATCTCAGTGACAATATCAGCTAGATTAATCAGTTCATTAGGTGCCGAGCGACCTGTGATAATTATATGTAGATGAGGTGGTTTCTCCTTGAGAACATCCAGGATCTCCTGGGGATCAACCAGGGGAAATTTGCTAAGATAAGTTAATTCATCAAGAATAAGCATTGAATAATCCCCATTTTTTATAATATCAACTGCTAATCGCCACCCCTGGATAGCCATCTCTTTATCTTCCTTGAGGTCTTTTGATTCCCAGGTGAATCCTTTACCTACACGACATAATTTAAAGTTATCAGAGAATCTTTCAGCAATAATCTCTTCACCACAACTCCATTTACCCTTAATAAATTGAATCATACATACCTTCATCCCGTGTCCGAGCGCCCTTAACGCTTGACCAAAGGCAGCAGTAGTCTTACCTTTGCCATTACCTGTATAAAGGAGTATTAATCCGTTCTTTTCTTTTTGCATCTTTATTTTCCTTAATTAATAGACATCTTTCCAAAATAAATACCATGTTTACTAGGAGAGAAGACAAAAAAATTGCGACCTGTACGATTAGAATTCACAACTCACTATGTTAAGGATAGTCTTATCCTAAGAACCTTATTGATTTCCTGAAAGGAAATATCATACTAGCCCAGGGTAAGCGAAGCGCAACCCTGAGAGCAGTAA
>JAZDLJ010000412.1:0-9269 GCA_043802115.1 bacterium
GAATTATTGGATTTGATAAAACTTTGATCTCTTCTATTGATCCACTTACATTTTTTTCCACAGCTTTTTCTATAGGGGGAAGGGTGTTTTCTCTCTGAGATATATTATTAAGGTCTATTGGTGGTAATTCAGGATTAGAAAGTACCTGATCTATTTTAGTATTGGTATCTTTGGGGTTGAGGTCAATATTTGAATCAAGATCTATAAAATCCTGAACAGCATCAATTTCCTCATCCACATTTTTTTGACTCTCACTCTGGGGATCTAATGAAGTAGATAGAACTTCTATCTCATCTGATAAAGAAGCGATGTTATCTTTATTTAGTGTTATAATTGGATTTGATAAAACTTTGATCTCTTCTATTGATCCACTTACATTTTCTTCCACCGCTTTTTCTATAGGGGGAAGGGTGTTTTCTCTCTGAGATATATTATTAAGTTCTATTGGTGGTAATTCAGGATTAGAAAGTACCTGATCTATTATAGTTGATGATTTAGGGGCGGAGAATTCTTTATCACTGGTATCATTTTTAGGATAAACTATCTCATAGAGCTGATTAAACTTTTGTTTACAAGCCTGGTCATTTGGATATTTTCTTAGAATAGTTTCATATATATTAAGGGTCTTGTCAAGTGTTCCTTTTTGTTCAAATATATTTGCTAATTTCTGATATTCATCAAGTAATTTTTCGTCATCATTTAATCTAATGTATAAATCTATTAGTTTCCTATGTACAGCTATATTTTCTTTATCGTTTTGGAGAAATTCATTATATAATTCGCAAGCGTTTTTGGTGTCATTATCTTGTAAATACAAATGACAGACCTCATCATAAAAAGGTAGGGCAAGATTATATTCTTTCTTTTTAAGATGAATTCTCCCAAGATTTATGATTAAACACTTATCATGCGGAGATAGTTCATTCGCTTTCTCAACATATTGTTTAGCTTTATCTAATTCACTATTATCTAGATAAATATTAGCTATCATTTTAATGGATTCCAGATCATCCGGAGTAGAAATTAATATCTTTTTTAATTCTGCCAGCGCCCTTCCATACTCTTTTTTTATATAAAAAAGTTGGCCGAGACCCTTTAATACTTCGTAATCATTTGCATTTAATTCTTTAGCTAAGAGATAAAATTTTTTAGCATCGTCAAGGTCGTTATTGTTATAATAAAGCTCAGCTAATTCTTTATATTCTGTAGCAGCCTGGTCAAGATTATTTTGTTTTTTATAGATATCTGCTAATTTTAATCTGGCCTCTAAATTTTGAGGACATAGGGCTAATACCTTTTGGTATGATTCTATAGCATTTTTTACCTTGCCTTCTTTATAGGAGCTCTCAGCATATATTAAGTATTGGATAACAGCCTCCCCAACAACCCCCTGTTTTGCATATAATTCACCAAGTTTACTATAGAGTTCATGCAAGTTAGATTCTATTCTTAATATTTTTTTATAGATAGCAATAGATTTTAAGAATACACCTTCCTTAGTGTATCTCTCAGCAGTTTTTTTAAAAATATCTATTGCCATATCTGTTCTGCCTAATCTGATATACAAATCACCAATAGTATTAAGAACAATAATATCATTAGGATCCATTTCTAATATTTTTTCATAATTCTCTATTGCCTTTGCCCACTTACCCTGTTTAACCAAATTTTGAGTTAATTTAAGTAATTCTTCTTTTTCCATAATTATTTCCTAAGATTAATAGTTATACTTGCAACAGGTAGTTTTTTTACTTTATACCCTTTGTAAGTGTTATTCGGCATCCTTTATCTATCAGTTTACTTTGTTTTTTCCTCTGTGTTCTCGGTGTCCTCTGTGGCAATCTTTTTTATTTATTTAAAGAGTGGGGCAAGTTATTACTAATTTGGGTTAATTTATTTTGTTCCCATCCCTTAGTTAAAAGTCCATTCCCAACTTTTATATTTGTTTATAGTTAAAGATTCAGCTAATCCTTTTTCATAAGAGGTTAATTCTTCAGCTACAATTATTACCTCTAATATTTCTTCAAATCCCAGGAGTAAGGCATTTATTAATGTATTTCTATCTATTTCCTTATCTAAAATTTCTTTAAGAGAAGTAATATGAGACCCTTTTTGTTTATATATCTTCTCTTGCTCATCACTAAATAAGACATAATCAAACAGTTTCTTGCTACTACTATTAAAGATAATAAATCCCTGTTGTAGTATTGTATTTTGCCAACGACGTTGAGCGCTTCCTGCTATTTTTTTATTTTTTACTTTGACTTCATATAGAGCTGGCCTTGTGAGACAAGAGGCTGCATTTATAACCTTTTTTTTTTTGAGAATCCTCAAGTTCATGAATTTCAGATTTAATCCCAAGCTTGTTTAGGCCTAAACTTAGTCCTTGATTTATCAATTTATAATCTTCAAACATCCCTTTATATGAGGTATTTGATAAATAACAATACGCTCCACAATTTTTAACTATGCTATAAGTAAGGTCGTCTTGATGTAAGACAGAATAGCCTCCTGTAGGTCTCCGTACCAATTCAAGCTTATGATTGGATATCTTTTGTAATTGGAGAGTTATAGCAGGATTTTGCGTATAACCTATACTTATAGCAGTATCTTTCCATCCATAAAATCTAATTGTTGGAGGAACTAGCCCTTGCCTAAAGGCAAGGAATATGGCTTCATCAATAGCCATATTTTCGTATGCATTGTGATAAGAAAGATTTATTAAACGCCAGGTGTTATTTGTTTTTAGTCCTTGGACCTTGGTTCTTGGTTGAGAAATCATTAGGTCAGAGGTTTTTAGAAAAAAATTATGCAATTAGATCATTAAATTGATTACAACCACTCTGAGATAATTAAATTTTTATCTTCAGCCTATTGACCCTGAAGTAAGATGAACTAAGAACTAATTCCCAAAAGATATTCATTGTAAGTAAGTAGACTATCAATTTCTGCTAAATTATCAACTTTTACAATTATAAGCCATCCTTTTTCAAAAGGGTCGATATTTACAGTCTCTGGATGATCAGTAAGTTGATTGTTGACCTCAATTATTTTTCCTGTAAATGGGGCGATCACATCTGTGACTGTTTTGGCCGATTCAACAGTAGCAAAAGAATTAGATTTAATGATTATTGAATCTTTTTCAGGGAGATCTACATATAATAACTCACCTAATTCCTTCTGGGCGAAATCTGTAATTCCAATTCTAACTAATTCAGTTTCTTTTTTTATCCAGAGATGATCCTTTGAATATTTTAAGTCTTCCAGGACGACCATGATAATTCTTCTCCTTTTACTTTAATTAGATAGGACACCCAACACCTGAGCTTTGAGCTTTAATTTAAAATGCAATTTCAATAACCCCTAACGGGCATGCTTGAACACACTTTTCACATAATATGCATTTTTCTCTATCAAATTCAAGGATTGAGGTTTGAGGATTGATTGATAATGCCATAACCCTACAAACTGCTATACATGCTCCACAATCAATACATTCACCTTCTTTAAATCGTATTTCCTGAGCAAGATTGTCAATTATTACTCCCTGATTTTTCATGTAGTTTAAGCCTGCTTCTATCTTATCAATTTCGCCATTAAGTTCCAAGACTAATCTCCCTGTCTCATTTGGAGTTACTTTTGCCCTAATGATATTCATAACTAAATCATAATCTTTAATTAGTTTATAGGTAATAGGTTTTTCTGCTATTGATGCAGGGAATATCAACACTACTTTTCTTTTTATCATATTTGCTATAGGATTTCACTTTGACTGTTGTTCGTTTTATTATATAATTTATATTTTTAATGAGTATAAAGTTGTTTTTTACTTTATACTCATTAAAAATATAAATTAGTTTCTTCCGTTTTCAATGTAGTTATGCTAATAAGACAATAGTGTAGAAGTAGGGCTGCCTCTACGATTTATCTCACTAAAAAAGAGAAAAACAACAAATTATTTATAATTGATGTAGAGAAAAACAACAGTCTTATTATATCTAAGCCATGTAGTTTATGTCAAGGATTGTCTTTTATACTCAGCAATTTTCATTTTGACTTTTTAAAAACATAAAAGATTTAGGAGAAAAGGGGAATATGGGAGAAAGGGATAGGAACAAAATAATTTATTAAATCTTTATCCCTAATTAAAATTTTTAAAATACTTCCGATATACCTAAAATAGCTTTTTTAGGTATATCGGAAAAGGAGGAAAAATGTCAAATCCTAACAATAAAATTTTTGTTTTAGATACAAATGTCATTCTTCACGACAGCTCTTGTATTTACCAATTTCAGGAACATGATGTTGTTATTCCAATTACTGTCCTTGAAGAATTAGATCGATTTAAAAAAGGGAATGAAACTTTAAACTTTCATGCTCGTGAATTTGTTAGGACATTAGATAAGTTAAGTGGAGATAAACTTTTTAATGCTGGGGTTAAAATTGGCCATAGTAATGGAAAAGTGAGTATTAGACTGGGTAATGAATTTCATAGCGATTTAGTTTTCAATTTTTTTGATAATGTACCAGATAACCATATCTTAAATATAGCCTATAGATTAGCAAAAGAAAGTACTTCCAGAGAGGTTATCTTAGTTTCAAAGGATGTTAATATGCGGATGAAGGCAAAATCGATTGGTTTAATGGCTCAGGATTATAAGACTGATCATGTAAAGGATATCTCCAGCCTTTACAGGGGACATAGACTAGAAGAAAATATTCATGAGCGCTTGCTGGAGAGTATGTATGTTGAGCCTTTTGAGATTGACGTCTCTGAGCTAGCTCTTGAAAAGCCCCTTTTACCAAATGAGTTTTTAATAATGAGAAAGGAACGAAAATCTGCTTTAGGAGTATATGATGCATCTACCCAAAAGATTAGACGAGTGGATAAATCTTCTGTCTACGGTATTATCCCACGAAACGCTGAACAGACATTTGCCTTACATGCCCTTATGAATACAAATATTCAGCTTGTAAGTTTATCTGGAAAGGCAGGGACAGGTAAGACGCTCTTAGCCCTGGCGGCAGCTTTGGAAAGGAAGAAAGATTACTACCACATCTTTCTTGCTCGCCCTGTAGTACCATTAAGTAATAAAGATATTGGCTATCTCCCAGGGGACATTCATTCCAAACTAGATCCGTACATGCAGCCACTTTACGACAATCTTGGTGTAATTCAAAATCAATTTCCTGAGACAGGGGATAGACATAAGCATATTAAAGAATTACTAGAAAATGAAAAACTGGTAATTTCACCTTTGTCTTATATTAGGGGGCGAAGCCTTGTTAAAATCTATTTTATTGTTGATGAGGCTCAAAATTTGACTCCTCATGAGATAAAGACAATTATTACAAGGGCAGGGGAGGGGACAAAGATTATATTTACAGGCGATATCTTTCAGATTGATCACCCCTATCTCAATAGCCAGTCGAACGGTTTAAGCCATTTGATTGAAAGGATGCAAGGGCATGGTATTTACGCACATATAAATCTTGAAAAAGGTGAGCGGTCTGAGTTGGCTGAATTGGCTAGTAATTTGCTTTAACTTTTCTCAAGGTAAGTGACCGACCATAATTACTTATAACTTTTGCGTAAGCGACTTAGGTTACTTTTTTAAAATTTTCTTAGTGAAGCTTTCCGTTAAAAATTGCCTCTGTTTGAGCGAAGCGAGTTAGGCAATTTCGGGAAGCAAACTTAGAAAATTGAAAAAGTAACCTCTGGAGCCGAGCAAAATGTTATAAGTTTTTATGGTCGCTCACTTATAAAGCCTCTTTTTGCTTTATACCTCTTGAAAAAAATTTCTTAGTTTTTATAAAGCGTAATTTTACACATCACTACGTTTTATTGCGCAGCTTTTTTTAAAAAAGACGCAGAGTGATTAAGACTAACCTGTTGTAATTATGGAATATCTTTATTAATTAAGGTGTTGGCATGGATGTTGCATCTTGATATTATAGAAGATAAAATAAAGGTGCAAGCAGAACCTCAATTTTAAAAAGGAGGGAAAAATTATGATTAATAAAATAATGGCAACATTAAAGGAAAGTAGAGGTGTTACATTAATCGAGGTGTCAGTAGTGTCCGCTATCATTGGTGTTATAACTGCCATGGGTGCTCCTAGTTTTAATAATCTAGCCTCTCAATATCGATTAAGATCTGCAGTTCAAGATACCGTGTTGCAGTTGAGGTTGGAACGACAGCGGGCAATTGCGAAAAACGATTCAAATAATTATGGTTTTGATGGTCATAACGTTGACAACATTATTAATAATCCTTCACTTTCTGGGAGTGTTATATTGGCTACTCCAAGTAGCCAAACCCTGAATAACTATGATTATACTGATTATGTCATAAACGGCACTCATACAGTAACCTTCCTGTCAAACGGTCGGAGTTCAGATGTAGGAGCGATTTTCCTTACAAATAAAAATAAAACTAAATATTATGCAGTTGAAGTAAGAAGCAATGGTAGGATATGTGCATATACATGGGATGGGAAAAACTGGCAGAGGTAATAAAATCATCACTTAGCCTCTGCCACTTTATGCCTAAAAAGAAAAAGACAAGAAAAGCAGGAAGCAGCTTATTTTCCTGCTTCTGCCAATATCTCATCATAAGTAGGCTTTACTAAAACCTTTCGTGCTTTGATACCATCAGACGGTCCTACAACGCCGTCCTTTTCCATAAGTTCGATCATCCTTGCTGCCCTATTATAACCAACGCGTAATTTTCGCTGCAACATTGAAATAGACGCTTGACCAGTCCTGGTAACTATTTCAACTGCTTGATCATACAGGTCATCATACTCATCCTCTTCTTCATTGGATTGTCCTTCAGCAACTGGTGGTTGAAGGACAGAGTTGTTATACTCTGGTTTACCTTGCTTTTTTAAAAATTCTACTAATTTAATTATTTCTGTTTCCGTGACAAAACAGCCATGAACTCTTTTCAATCTGGATGTTTCTGGGGGGAGGTATAGCATATCCCCCATTCCTAGTAGTTTTTCTGCCCCATTGGCATCTAATATTGTCCTGGAATCTACCTTGGAAGAGACTCTAAAAGATAAGCGTGCAGGGAAATTAGCCTTGATAAGTCCTGTAATAACATCAACCGAAGGCCTTTGGGTAGCAATTAACAGGTGAATTCCAATAGCCCTGGCCATCTGGGCAAGTCTGGTAATGGCAAATTCTACTGGTTTAGGAGCTAGCATCATTAAATCAGCATATTCGTCAATCACAATAAAAATGTACGGCAGCGGACTTGTTCCTTCCTCTTTTATAGTTTCCATAAGCTTATTGTATTGGGCAACATTCCGAACACCTCTTTCAGCAAGGGTTTTGTATCTTCTCTCCATCTCTTGAATAGCCCAGGTCAAGGCATTGGCCGCCTTTTGAGGTTCAGTAACTACAGGAGTTAAAAGATGAGGTATCCCTTCGTACATCCCTAGTTCAAGTCTCTTTGGATCCACCATAATAAATTTTACCTCATTGGGCTGAGATTTAAAAAGTATACTACAGACAATAGTGTTAATTAGGACACTTTTTCCTGAACCAGTGGCGCCTGCTACTAAAAGGTGAGGCATTTTGGCTAGGTCTGCTATAAAGGGTAATCCAGCGATATCTTTACCCAAGGCTAAGGATAATCTTGAATGTGCCCCTTGGAAATCTTCTGATGCTAATATCTCTTTTAAGTAAACAGTCTCTCGATGTCTATTAGGGATTTCAACTCCCACCACTGCTTTTCCTGGGATAGGGGCAACAATCCTAACTGAAAAGGCCTTCATGGCCAAGGCTAAGTCATCTGATAGATTAGCGATTTTATTAATTTTTATTCCAGGGGCAGGTTCATACTCATACCTTGTAATTACTGGGCCAGGATGAACTTGAACTACTTTACCCTCAACACCAAAATCCCTCAGTTTAGCTTCTAAGACACCTGAATTAGCTATTAGTTCTTTCATCGTCTCATCTTTTTTAATAGGCTTTGGAGAATCAAGAAGGCTAAGGGGTGGAAACTGATATCCTTTTTTTTGTTCAATAAATTCAAATTCTTGCTGAACATATTTACCCTCGGTTTCTATGTCAAGCTCGATCATATTAGGATCGGATTGATTATTATTACCTTTAAAAATGGAAATGTCTTCATGTTTATTATCTAACTCATTATCTATTATTATCTCATTCATCCCGTTCTTATTGTTTCTTTTTTTACTAATTTCCATTTCTTTATTTCTTTTTGATCCGAAAACATTTTTTATTAAAGTTAATGCACCTTTTTTTTGTTTATTTTTTTTCAATTCTTTTTTTTTCTCTTTTCTGTGCTGAATCAGGGCATTGATATTTGTTTTAATGTGAGAACTAAATAAAAAAAGATAACCAATAAGCACCTTGAAAAGATGGGATAAAGAAAATTTTGTGACAAAGATAATAGATAAGACTATTATAATAATAATGATTAGATAAGAACCTAATTTATTAAAATAGGTAACTAATATTCTATTTGCTAAGAAATCACCCCAAATTCCTCCTGAAGGTGAAAAAATTATCCTGTTTATTGTTATTTTTTTACTATAAAGGGACAACAAACTACAAAAGGCTGTAAAAAAGGTAGCGATACCAAGGATATTGAGTGGTTTATGTCTTATTTCTCTATACCAAAACATGTTCCACCCAAAGATCAAGATAAAAATTGGCAATAAATATGAGGGTATCCCAAATATCTGGATAAAGGCATCAGCTGTATAAGAACCTACCTTCCCAACATAATTATGGATTTGATCGGTTCCCTTTGCATTAAAAGAGGTGTCGTTTTGATCATAAGATATAAAACTTATAAGGAGCAAAATAGCAAAGGCTATCATTAGGAAACCAAGGACTTCTTTTGATAAGGGTTTACTAATACTAGCTTTATTATTATCTTTTGATTTATCCATAGTTAAAATGCTTAAAACCTGTAATTACAGTTAAAATTATCTGTTCACAATATAGTTTATAGTTTATACTATAAACTATGGTTAAGTCAATTTCCAATTCAGGGCAAGCGAATTTAAATTTTAAGCACCACTTAACTCAGCGATATGCAAAAAAAGGAGGAAGGTTATGTTTTGTCCAAAATGTGGTTGTGAGTATACTACTCCAACTTAGGTTTTTCTTGGTAACTATTAGCCTAGGTAAGACCTGTTAGGTTAGTTAAAGATCAGTAGGTTAAGGCACTGAGGCACATAGGCACAAAGTTTTTAAGGTTTTTTTGTTTTTCCTCTGTGCCTTTG
>JAZDLJ010000423.1:0-2780 GCA_043802115.1 bacterium
GTCTCTTTTCTCTATTACTTTGGGGTGCTGACTATTGCCAATGAGACCGAAGACCTAAGGATTGCCCTAAGGGTTCCTAACATGGTTATGCAGAGCCTTTATATAGAACGGCTTCAAAAGATGTTCTTACCTGAGCCCATGGAGAGGGACGAGGGGAAATCTGCTGCGGAGAAGGTCTATCAGGTAGGCGACATGGCCCCTCTTTGCAGATTTATGGAAGAGCGCTTTTTTAGGGTCTTTCACAATCGGGATTATAAATGGGCCAATGAACTAACTCTAAAGACTGCCTTTCTGACCCTTCTTTATAATGATATTATCTTTATTATGGATTCTGAAAAGGAGATTGACCGAAGATATGCAGATCTAACTATGATCATTAGGCCGGATAAGAGATATGGGAAGGTTTTTGATGTTTTGATTGAGTTTAAATTTGTCAGGCTCAAAGATGTCGGGCTAACCCCTGAAGAGGCCAAGGCCTTAGCTGAGGATAAGTTATGTCAGCTTCCTAAGATGGTGGCTCAATTAGAAGATGGTCAAGAACAAGTCAAGGAGTATGGGCAGAGGCTTGAGCAAAAGTATGGGAATCTTCGTTTACAGAAGTTTGTTGTAGTAGCCCTAGGGTTTGAAAGGGTCTGTTTTAAGAAGGTAGAGTATCCGTCTTAAATATACCAGGAAAATGCATTTTAAAAATTCGTTTTTGCGGGTAATTGTAGATTTTTAACAACTGAACAATTGATAGCAAGCAACGGCATCCTTCATTTAGGCCAAAAAGTAGTTTACACTTTTTAATGGAATCCAGGAGTCAGAATTCAGGTATCCTTTTCAAAAAGCATGGTTAATTAATAAAGTATGATCTGAGTGAAGTTTTTTAGTTGTTAGCCCTGAAAGGGCGTTATATATCAGCCCAGGGCAACGCCCTGGGAAAAGATTCCCCAACATTTTTAAGCCCTGAAAGGGCGAAATAAATTAAAGGACGTTGAATTCCTTACTTTTTTATTTCGCCCTTACAGGGCTTGATAATTCTGATAATTCCTCATCCAGGGCGTTGCCCTGGGCTAGTATATAACGCCCTTTCAGGGCTAAAGACAAAACTATAAAAGATCATCTTATTTACCATGAAATTTGGAGAGGATACGTATAATCAATGAAAATAAAAAAGATCTAAAAGAAAAGTAAGGACTTAAGAATATAGGAATATTTGGATCTTATATCCAAGGGAAACAAAAGAAGGAAAGTGAATCAATTAAGGGATAGAAACAAATAAATTCTGGTTATAACGGATTTACGGATGGAATATAAACAATACGTTAGTTTTATAAATAGACAAAAAGATCTTGCGTTTTTGAAAAATTTTATAGATAAACAACCATCAGAGTTATTATTTCTTCATGGCCCAAAGTCTTCAGGCAAGACCACTCTTCTTTATCGTTTCTTTGAGCAAGTTTCAAAGGAAGAAAAATTAGATGTCAAATTTTTTAACCTCCGTGAATTACTCCTGGCCAACTATAAAGATTTTCTTCAGACCTTTTTTGAAACAGATAATTCAAATAACAATAAGGATATAAAAGAGACAAGAGAATATGATCTTAAGGTCTTTAAGCTTTCAGTAGAAACTCTCAATAAACTGGAAAATAAAAAACTTGATCCGTTTAAAGTAATGAAAAGAGAATTAGAAAAATTGGTCAAGAAAGGGATTAAACCAGTAATAATTATCGATGAACTCCAAGCCCTGGACAAGATTTACTTTAATGGTGAGCGGAGATTGATTACAGCAATATTTAATTTTTTTGTAGCCATGACCAAAGAATCTCACCTAGCTCACATCATAATCTCCTCTTCAGATGGCTATTTTTTAGAGACAGTGTACACAGATAGTAGACTTAAAAAAACCTCAGAATTTTATGAGGTAAATTATCTCTCCCAAGAGGATACCCTAGAATGGTTACTTAACCTGGATAAGTATTCAAAGATTAAGGAGTACAAACTAAATAAAGAAGAGGCCTTAAAAATTTGGGAGACCGTTGGCGGAAGTATGTGGGAGATTCAAGCCCTATTAAGTAAATTGTTCTCTCGCCCATTAGAAGAAGTCCTGGAAGAGTATAAACTTAAGATGCGGGGAATATTGGATGATTATATAGGCTTTGATGTAGTAAAGACTGAGATGTTACGTTTTTTTCTAGAACATAAAAAAGTATCAAGAAGAGATTTAATCCCGTTGGTAACTCAATTTTCAGAAGAGAGAGTAGAGGGGTTGCTAAGGGATCTAGTAAAAAACAATATCCTCTATTACGATCCTACATTAGCTATTTTTTACCCTCAGGGACGAAGCTTGGAATGGGGGATTAAAATGTATTTTAGCTAAAATTTTTCGACCTGTGCAATTAAAAATTATTCATCTCATTTTTAAAGAAAACAGAGCTGTTTCACAGTGTAAGTTTGGAAAGGGGGTATTTAAAAAAGCTAGATATCGTTACCCCAATGGAGGTGAGTAGAGATGAAAGTTGATAGATCATTACAGGAAGTTTGGGATTGGAAAGAAGATGTTTACGAAGAGACAAAAGGTCTTTCAATAAAGGAAAAGATAATAAGTTTTAAAAAAACTTCGGAAGAATTCTGTAAAAAATATGGATTAAAACTTAAAAAATTTCATTCATTAGAAAGATAAACTAGCCCAAAAATACCAGAGAACTCATCATTTATGAGTAGTTAATCAAAAGTTTTAATCCGCGTTAATCCGTGTCTAATAATTTTGTTTTTTGCTTTTTGAAAAGCTAGTTAGA
>JAZDLJ010000444.1:0-8380 GCA_043802115.1 bacterium
ATACTGAAGCAAGATGTTCTCCCGCTGAAGCCATTAACCTAATCTATGAAAAAACAGGGAAAAGGATATCAAAGAATACACTTGATAAATGGATTCGTTCTGAAATATTTCCCAGACCCGAGAAGGAAGTGGGGAAAGGCGGGAGAGGAGTTTTTGGTTATTTTAATACAGATGAAGCTATACTTGCAACAGAACTTATTCAAGAAGGAAAAAAGAAAGGCTACAAAGTAAATATGCTTAGTTCTTGGTTTCAAGAACTTACAATTCAGCGTGTTAAAAATATTTATCAAAAATTGGTCTCCTACAATAATTATACTTATGCTTATTTTCCCGCTATTTATGACATACCCTGTTTCTTATTACTAGGTGAATTAAGAGATATGTTTGCCAATGAAAAAAATGTATTAAAGTTTAAAGAAGAATTTTTTTTAAAAAATCTTCATCCCTGGCAAGAGGAGAAAAAGATAGAGGCTTTTGTATTAAAGAATATACTCCATGACCTTCTAACTATTAAAAATGGAATATTTGTTGTTAAAACAATCAGTACTCGGTATGTATTTCAAGAGATAGATTCTCTTATTAAAAAGAATGAAAGCACTAATAATACAGTTAAAGAAGTGCCCGAACTCTTAAAAAAAATAAATGAGATAAAGCAAATTTTTGAAGAAGAAAATAATAGACTTATCTGTCTTTCTTTAAAAATTAAGGCAAAATTAGCTGAAATTGAAGGAACTTATGAGGGAATACCTAAAGAAAACTGGGAAAATCAACTAAAAAAATTTGAAGGTAAAGGAGATTTTTCCATAATTAACGATATAAAATTATAAAAATAAACTTTTAAGCTGAAAGGAGGTGATACCACAAAAATTCGAAAGGTAAAAAAGACATGGACTATAAATTTAAAAACAAAGGAGGGAACCAATTCAAAATACAGGCTATAATGTTCTTGATCGTTATAATAATTTCATTGGAAACAAAAAGAGGATGAGAGATTGCACCTCTCATCCTCACCAGCATATGAAGACTGTCTTAAACAACAATCCCCAAGCTCAGTATTCAAATTATAGCACCTTAGCTATGAAATTTAAAGGATAAAAAAATGGATAGTAATATTGACAAAAAATTTCCGATAGATATAATCTCTGCTAAGGAGGTTGCCCAAATTTTCAATAGAAGCTTAAGTTGGGTTTCTAGAAACAAAGAAAATTTGGGTGTACAAAAGCTCGGAGGATCCAAATTTTACATAAAGGAGTGGATCTATGAGCGTTTATGCAGTAGTAAAAAGGAATCACAACAAAAGAATCAAGGGCTATCGGTACAAGATTGTAATAGACGGAAAGATTTATACAAATTCAAGCAAAGTAGATCAGACCTACTTCAAAACGAAACAAGAAGCACTGATAGCCGAAACAAAGAGAAGAGAGGAGATAAAACATCCGAGTCTACAACAAATCACGATAGACACGGTCTTCTTAGATCTCGTAAACCAAAGACTTGACTATGTTCAAGGTTATTATTCAAAGTCTTATTACAAAAGCTATAAATGTATGGCTTCTTTTTGGATTGATAATTGGGGAGATAAAAAAGTAAATGAAATTAACGCCTCGGATATTCAAACTTTTATTATTAAGTTGTCTGATAACATATCTGAATGGACTGCAAATTATCATTTACGTTGTTTAAAAGCACTATTCAACACAAAAAAATGGAGTCCTGATTTAAAAATCGGTAATCCTGCGGAAAATATCAAACCAATTCCTCCAAAAGACAAAAAGAAAAAGTATATTCCCTCATTAGAAGATGTAATGCTTGTTATGAAAGCTGCTGATCAAAAAGAAAAGGATTACTTACTAATGTTTCAAGATACATGGGGAAGAATGAGTGAAATAAATAGATTAGCATGGGACGACATCCATTTAGCAATGGAAACAACAGAAGAACCATGGAATAAGTCTTATCTTACTCTATTTACAAATAAAACAGGTGGAAAAGGGATAGAACCAAGGAATATTCCAACAACTAAAAGAGTGTATGAAATGCTCTTAAGGCGTTATGAAAAAAGAGATAAGAATAATCCATGGGTATTTTCCAATCCAAGGACAGGAGAGCCATACAAAGAACGTAAAAGACTTATGAAATCCCTTTGCAAAAGAGCAGATGTAAAGTATTTCAGATATCATGCCTTACGACATTTTGGAGCTTCTATGGCTGATGCAGCTCAGGTTGGTATCGGAAATATTCAAAGACTTATGGGGCATAAGAATAGAAAAACTACTGAAGGCTATTTACAAGGGGTTAGTGAGGCAGAAAGACAGGCAATGAAAATTTACGAGAGTTTTACAACAATTGACACAAAATTGACACAAACATAAAAAAAGGGGTTATAGGAATTTCCTATAACCCCTTGAATTAACTGGTGGAGCTGAAGGGGATCGAACCCTCGACCTTTTGACTGCCAGTCAAACGCGCTCCCAACTGCGCTACAGCCCCGTTTGTTAAAAAAAATATAACAGGATATCTTTTAGTTGTCAATGAAAAACCTCAATCTACTCAACATCGTTCTGACAATGCTAATTCATACCAAAACTTGTAGACCTATGCGTCTTCAATAATTATATTTCTAGCTCTGCCTTCTTCTAATTCAAAAGGTACTGCCTTCTTCTCTCCTTCATCTATTTTCACAAGAATTTGTACCTTTTTTTCTGCCTCATCCAATTTTTTAGTACAATATTGTGATAACTTCACACCCTCTTCAAAAAGGATCAAAGATTCCTCCAGAGGAATGCTGCCTGATTCGAGTTGGCTAATTACTTCTTCTAAATGTTTTAAGGATTCTTCAAAACTAGGTTTTTTCATCTATAAATACTCGTTCTTGGTTCTTCGTTGTTAAAAATAAAAGAGACGCTAAACTTTTATTCCCCTTTATGTTCCCAATGACTCTACTTTACAAACCAGTTCCCCATCCTTTAATAGTACACCTACCTTATCACCAACAGATACCTGTTGGATATCCTTTATTACATGGTATTCTGGTAATCTTCTACAAATACTATATCCCCTTGACAAAATTCCTAAAGGGCTAAGAACATCTAATTGCCCACATAATATCATAAATCTATTTCTGTAATTCTCCAATAAATGGTTCATCGCCCTCTGTAAACTACTAAGTTGATTCTTAACCTCTTTCTTTAATGAAGCAATTTGTTCTTGTGGATTACAAAGATGCAATCGATCTATAAGGAACTGGTTTTTTTCCAACTTGCTGTTTAATTGTTGAGGAAGCCCCCTATACAGTCTCATCTCTAGCTCGTCTACCCTCTGCTGTCTTTCCCTAATACCTTTTACGGGCCTCTTAAAAATATCCTGTTCCATTATTATATTTAATCTATTTCTTTGATCTATTAATACCTGCTTAAATGTTCTTGATAACCTATCTTGCAAAAATCTCACCTGCTGGCTTAGCTCTTCCTTATTTCTTACCACTAATTCCGCTGCGGCTGAAGGTGTCGGCGCCCGTAGATCTGCAACAAAATCTGCGATGGTGTAATCTGTCTCATGACCAACTGCTGAAATGATTGGTGCCTTTGAAAAATAAATTGCTCTGGCAACGACTTCTTCATTAAATGCCCACAGATCTTCTATAGATCCTCCCCCTCTTCCTACAATTATCACCTCAACTTCTTCTTTCTCATTTAACTCTTGGATTGCCCTTGCAATCTCATTTGCAGATTCTTCTCCTTGAACAGATACTGGGTTTATGAGTATCTTTACATTAGCAAATCTCCTATCAATTACATTAAGGATATCTCTAAGAGCTGCTCCAGTAGACGAGGTAACAATCCCTATACATTGAGGTAATATTGGGATAGATTTTTTATGCCTCTCATCAAATAAGCCTTCTTTAAACAACCTTTCCTTTAGTTGTTCAAAGGCCTTCTGTAAGGCTCCAACTCCCTTTGGTTCCATATAATCAACATTTATTTGATATTCTCCTCTCTTATCATAAACAGTTACTCTCCCAGAGACAAGGACATGCAATCCATCTTCTGGGGCAAATCTTAAAAAATAATTTTTAGTCTTAAACATAACAGCCCTTACCTGACAATTTTCATCTTTTAAAGTAAAATAAATGTGGCCTGAAGCGGGTATACGCAGATTAGACACCTCTCCTTCCAGCCAGACATCAAAAAGACTACCTTCCAAGATATCTTTTATATTGTGGGTTAGGTCAGTTACTGTATATATATGATCGATAATCACTGTTATACTACTCCAACTTAGGTTTTTCTTGGTAACTATTAGCCTAGGTAAGACCTGTTAGGTTAGTTAAAGATCAGTAGGTTAAGGCACATAGGCACATAGGCACATAGGCACAAAGTTTTTAAGGTTTTTTTGTTTTTCCTCTGTGCCTCAGTGCCTTTGCTACTTTTTACTTTATGCTACTATATTTAATTAATACAATTAGTTAAAAAAACCTAGGTTGGAGTAGTATACTCATCCTCTTGTCTTCCTGATTTCTCAACTTCTCGTCTTCTTCCTTTACTCCTCCATCTTTTGCACCCTGAAAACATTTACAGCCTTCCCGCTTTTTTCATCCACCTCTACGACAACTGCATTAATACCTGGATTCTTTTTAGCGACCTCAAACTTATTTGGCCTTTGAGTTAAAAATCTCTCAATAGCCATTTCTTTAGTCAAACCTATAACCGAATCAAAGGCCCCTGCCATGCCAACATCTGTAATATAGGCTGTACCATTTGGCAATATTTTTTCATCAGCAGTTTGAACATGCGTATGAGTTCCAATAACTGCACTTACTCGACCATCAAGATACCATCCAAGTGATACTTTCTCCGATGTAGCCTCAGCGTGGATATCAACAATTATTACCTTACATTCCTTTTCTAATTCTTCTAGTATCTTGCTGACAACCCTAAATGGACAATCTAGGGCATCCATGAACACACGGCCTGCTAGATTTATTACCCCAAGATTATTTCTCTTTTTTGTCTCTAATATACAACTCCCTGTACCTGGGGTTCCTACAGGATAATTGGCCGGCCTTAATAATCTGCCTTCTTTCTCAAATATCTGATAGACTTCTCTCTTATCCCAAATATGATTACCTGAAGTCAGTAAATCAATTGGCAAAAGGAATAGTTCATCCAGAACCTTTGGGGTTATACCAAAACCTCCAGCAGCATTTTCAGCATTGGCAATACAAGCATCAATTTGATAAAGATCAATAAGTTCTGGCAAAAACCTACTTAGTGCTTGTCTGCCAGTTTTTCCAATAATATCCCCTATGAATAAAATCCGCATTTTTAATTATCGCCCTTCTGGCGAACAGTGATTAGTGTCAGTGCCACTTATATATTATTTCGCATATTCAATAGCTCTAATCTCTTTAATAGCAGTTACCTTAATCTGGCCAGGATATTCTAGTTCCTGTTCAATCTTTCTGGCAACATCCCTTGCAATCTGAGCAACATCAATAACTGAATTATTTTCATCATGTTCAATCATAATCCTAATCTCTCTACCTGCTTGTATTGCATAAGACTTTTCAACCCCTTCAAATGAATTAGCAACCTTCTCAAGTTTTTCAAGCCTTTTTACATAGCTATCTAAACTTTCTCGTCTGGCGCCAAGTCTTGAGGCTGAGATAGCATCGGCAGCTTGAACTAGTACTGCTTCTACAGTTTTTGGCTCTTCTTCTTCATGATGAGCAGCAATAGCATGAATCACAGCCGCTGACTCATTATACTTCCTAGCTAGGTCTGCACCTATCTTTGCATGTGCACCCTCCACTTCACGATCGATAGCCTTTCCTATGTCATGTAAAAGACCAGCCCTCTTCGCAATCTGGATATCGACTCCTAATTCAGCAGCCATTGTCCCAGCTAGATAAGCAACCTCCTTTGAATGTTGCAATACATTTTGAGCATAACTCGTCCTATATTTTAATCTCCCAATAAGTTTTATCTCTTCAAGATGCAAACCGTGAACTCCTACTTCTAACGCTGTCTTTTCACCTTCTTCTCGAATAGTGACATCAAGATCCCTTTTTACCTTCTCTACTATTTCTTCAATCCTTGTCGGATGAATTCGTCCATCAGTAATTAGTCTCTCTAAAGAGAGCTTTGCTACCTCTCGACGAATAGGATCATAACCTGAAAGGATAACTGCCTCTGGGGTATCATCTATAATTAAATCTACCCCTGTTGCAACCTCTAGCGCCCTAATATTTCTACCTTCTCTTCCAATTATTCTCCCTTTCATCTCATTGTTTGGCAAATCAACAACTGCAACTGTAGATTCGGTTACATGGTCAACTGCACACTTTTGAATAGCGAGACCAATAATCTCCTTGGCCTTTCTTGCCCCATTTTCCTTGGCTTCTTCTTCCAATCTTTTAATAGTCTTTGCAGCCTCATGCCTTGCCTCATCTTCCATCTTACCCATTAAAATCTTTTTAGGCTCTTCAGATGTAAAACCTGATATTTTTTCTAATTGCCTTCGCTGTTCCTCTATTAAAATAGAATATTTCTCTTCTTTTTCTTTAGCCCTACCTTCTCTCTCTTCGATATTTTTTTCTCGATAAGAAACATCACGTTCCTTTTTATCTAGTAAGTCAAATTTACGTTCCAGATTCTCCTCTTTCTGACTTAATCTTTTTTCTATACCTTGTAGTTCCTCTCTTTTAATTTTTGTCTCTTTTTCAAAATCATATTTTAATTGATACTGAAGATCCTTTACCTTCAATGAAGCCTCTTTTTTCATAGTCTCAGCTTCTTTGCTTGCCTCTTCTATGATCTTTCTAGCCATAGCTTCAGAGTTTACCAACTTACTCTCTACAATATATCTACGTACTATAAATCCTACACATAAACATATTATCCCCCAGGCAAATGACAACAATAGGTACACTATTTCTGTTTTAATTTTGGCCACCCCCCTTTACATCTTCACCAAAAATAAAATTGTATTTTATTTTATTTCTGGATGATGATGTTTTTATGCTTGTAAGGGGAAGAAAAAAAAATTATTTTCTTTCTTCCCCTTACAAGCATTTATTTAAAATTAAGTTTTTAATATACAGATTTAAAGATAGTAATTCGAAAAAAATAAAAATTTTAGTGATAAATTTGTTAGTCGTGTTCTCTTATTCCAAAATAATCATTAAAATTTAATCCCATCTTTTCGCGATTTCACCACCATTATTATCTGTAATTCTATAATCTATTTCATTATTTATTAAATAATAAACTGCTTGTACAACTTTATTTTCTTCAGAACTTTTTATCTGATAGACCTCGTGAAACAGAAGTAAAAAAGCTACTTCATCCTTGGTGCATAGATAACCCTCTCTTCTGTAATAACCTTATCAACAGGCACATCCATAAGATCAACGGGCAATAATTTTACAATCTGAGATTCATAGGCTAATCCTATTAAATGAATCTCCAAGGTATTATTTTTTAAAAATTTATCATAGAAACCCTTACCATAACCTAACCTAAAACCCCTCTCATCAAATGCCAGCCCTGGCAAGAGAACTAGATCAATTTCCCTTATTGGCACTTCTTTTACATAGTCTTTTTTAGGCTCAGGTATTCCATAATATCCTTCAGTTAAAGTGTTATTAATATCTAGTATCTCTGAAGCGATCATACTTAAAGATAAGGTATCAATAACAGGCACACAAACTTTCTTCCCTAGTTTTAAACTTTCTTTTATAATATCAAGTGTCTTAACTTCACTTCTAAAGGAGAGATAACAAAATATCCTCTGACTTTTTATAAATTCTGGTTGAACTAGCAGTTGATCTTTAATACACCTACTTTTAATAATTAACTCTTCATTTGTTAGTCTATCACGTAAGGTAGAAATTTCCTTCCTCACGCTTCTCTTTTTTTCTAAACAATCTTCACGCATATTTATATCACAAAGGATAAAAAAAAATTAAAAATAAGTTTCCGCCAATTTCCTCATTTAATAAACGGAGAACTTCTATAATATAATATTAAAGTGAAGAAACAACCCTGAATTAGGTGAATTGAAAGGCTTAAAAGAAGAAAAGAAGAAAAGAAAAGAAGAAAAAGATAAAATTGAAAGGACTATTTTGTTTATAAGGTAGATTTTTACTGCAAGCAACGTAAATTGAAATACAAATTTACGTTGCTTGCAGTAAAAATATCCCCCGCCATTTGCCGTGTGAAGCGACCTGTTGAACCATAAAGTTCAACATGGTTATCCTCAGAAGTACTTTTGGTTTTCCTATAATAAAATAGGACATGCCAGCCATACCTCTATATGGATTCCCTTTTTTACATGTTGGTCCAAAACGATCATCTTCATCACTAACAAGGCAGGGGAA
>JAZDLJ010000335.1:0-14280 GCA_043802115.1 bacterium
GCTATACTGAGGGGATAGTAAGCGACTTTTAATTTTTCGATCTCTCCTTCAGGAATTCCTGTCCCTGCTGCCATATGGCTGGGGATTTTATTAATATAATGTAAATAATTTTCCCCTCCTCTAAAGGGGAAGTTAAGATTCCATATGTTACTCAAATTACACGCCCTTTTTAGAAACATCCGCATAAGAAAATCGTATTTAAGTTTGGCATTTAAAGATATTTTTTGAAGATATAAACTATTGACAATCTCATTATAGGTTGTTGGCAATTGTTCTACGGTTTTTTCCCCTTCTTGAATGGCTAATTCATAAATATTTTTAGCTGATAGATAATTTATATTTGTTGGAGTATCCATATAGTTATACAGAGATTGATAATATAAAATAGAAAATGGTGTATCATCGATAACTCCGACTTCAAAGGGAGTGTTATGCATTATCACTTCGTTAATATCATTCCACAGACTACTTAATATAATGATATCTGGTTGGATACTTTTTAAGGTAGTTGCATTTTTAATATTTTCATTTAAACTCTCTTCTTTTTCTTCAGAGATAGGAGAAATTGAAGAATTAAAGATATTGTCATGATTAAGATTCCCGAAATGGAAATTATTTTCAAGAGAAACTATTTGATCTCGTAAGTACCATGAACCGATACCATAATTCATCACTTCAAATTTATTAGGGAATAGTGATTCAAGCTTTGATTGTAAAACATATGAAAAAGTACCGTTTTTTGAGGAATTAGTCCCTTTAATTGTAGAATTGCCAACAACGACAATGCGAATACGTCTATTTTTTTTATAGTTAAGTCTTTCTCGAAAACGGAATTCATAATCTGAAATACCATCAAACCTATCATCAAGGATTATTAACGGGTGGATATCATCAAAGCGTGCGATGCTCTTTTTATTAAGTAAGCTTATTTTAAGAGTGCTGATACTCTCAGAAAAAGGGTATACAGTAGTTAAATATTCCCACTTACTATTACCTGAATGGAAGGCTGAAATTGCCTCTCGCCCTGTATTTGACTCAATTTTAAGAAATGCGTTGCATGGCGTATCAGACCATACCCAGGCTGATACTGATACATTCATATTATCGGACTGCCAATCAGGCGGGATATTAATGTTTGTTGAGACTTCATCAAGTAATTCATTATCATAGCCATTCTTTTCAGATACTAAGGTTAATGATGTCTTACTGTTGTAACCTCTTCCTACTCGAAGTTGATTATTGTGTATGTTGTTTTTTGAAGGCAAGTAGCTCCAATTATTAAAAGTTACATGACCATCATCTTGGGTAATATAACTCTCGAAATTATTATTAGTTAACGGGGCAAGAAAACTTGACATTTTCCGAGGACTAAATTGTTTATTTTCTTCTGAAGCACTAGGGATGGGTTTTATATGTTTTTTTGTAATAGAACTACAACAGGATATCCCTATTGATAAAAACATTAATAAAATTATAAACATACGACAAGTTAAATAGTCTCTTGATCTGATCATAATGTTTATTGTTCTCCTTTACTTAATTAAACCTCAAAACACCTAAACCCCTTATTCCCTACAATATAAATAACATAACTCCTAATCTTAAAATAAAGAAACTGTTTCAAAATATCTTTTTCATACCTTTTTACTTGATCAATATCCTCTTTCTTGGCCTTTTTAAAACCTAAAACCTTTAACTTATTACCTTCTTTATTACTATAGTACTTAAATTCAACTAGAAACTTTTGATGTTTATATTTGGTATGAAATTTACCCAACATCTCCCAATCACTGCGGCCGCTTGGATAATTGGTTTCAATAGCAAAGGTAAAGGCGTGGGAGAGATATCGTGTGCAGAGCTCATAAAAGGTGATCCGATAGAAGTTTTCATTTACCTTATCAAATACCTGGGCTGGAAATTGTCTTACATATATATCCCAATATCCTTGAAAAAGCTTATTGATATCTAATTCCCTTTCAAATGTCCTAAATATTTCTGTATAACCCTTAGAAACCTCTATGTCCTCTATTATATTGAAATACTCAACAAATATTTGTTTCATGGTTAAATTAGGTAATTTCATTGCATAACTGTCCTTAAAGGTTAACATCCCAAGATAAAAGAGACTTAGGGGATAGAAATCCTTCTCAAAGAATTTATTCATGCTAAACTTGGAGGTAACCATCTTACTATCATATGGTAACTCTCTTTCTAATAACAAGGTTTCTAACATCTCCCTGGTATTCTCTTCCTTTTGGGTTAGTCTCCTGATCCAGCTTACATCTGTTCGAAGGTTGTCGTCGATTATTTCTCGTGGGATATTACCATTGCCTAGGGCAAAATTTTTTAAAAAATAGGTTAGGATGGTTGAATTGTATAATTTCTCAGTGCTGTCTGGTAAAAATTTGTAGCCATTATAATTTTCAACCAGGATCTGCTTTACCTCTGCCATATTTGCCTTATCAAAGTTATAAGAATCATACACCTCTTCTAAGTACCTATCTACCTCATTTTGAGTAAAACCTAACATCCCTAATGTCCTTTCTTTAAGGGTAATTATCTCGGCAATATTAAAACTGCTGGTCAGGTCATCAATAGTTATAGGGAGGATGCCGGTAATAAAAACCCTCTCGATCGTTCGCTCCCCTATCCCGGCCTTAACTATCTTAAACCAGCTCCTTAAGAACGAATCCCCAGTAGTTAATTCATAATATAGCCCATCTAAGTGGGCAGTAATAAGTTGATTAGTAAAGTTGTCGTACTCATCAATAATAAGGTAGACTGGGGGAAGATTATTAGATTTTATATAAGACAAGACTATTATCAGGATATCAGAGGCAGTAGCCTCATAGTTAAAAGGAATCTCCTTAAAATAATCTTTATAAGAAGTCAGAAATTCATTTATACCACTTTTAAATGCCACTAAAAAGCGTTCTTCTATAAACTTCGCATCGAGTTTTGCTTCTATTTTTGAGAAATCAAGGCGCATCACTAGATATTTATTCTTCTCAGGGGTTGGGTTTTGGCCTATGTACAGATCACCAAAGAGTTCATCAAATCTATCTTTTTTCTTTATATCATAATAGCACTCAAGTAGGGAGCACCAGAGGCTCTTTCCAAAACGGCGGGGTCGAAGGAAGACAGGTATCTTATATTTTTCTAATTCTGTAATATAGCTTGTTTTATCTATAAAGATGTATTTTTCTCCTTTTATTTCTTCAAAATTTGCTACTGCATAAGGTATTTTTTTATTCATCTTTTCCTCCTCTCCTCATTTTTTTTCTTAAGATATTCAGCTTTTTATCTTCTCCTTTTCTCATCTTCTAGTAGTTCAATTCATTACCAATCTAATAATTGTAATATATACTACTCCAAGTTAGGTTTTTCTGAGGTAATGCAGGTTAGTTTTGTAACTAGCTGTTTAGGCACAAAGTAGCAAAGGCACAGAGGCACAAAGGGAAAAAATAAAAAAAACTTAAAAATTTTGTGCCTCAGTGCCTTTGTACCTTAACATACTGGTTTTAACTAACAAAATTACTTGAAAAAACTCGCATAGGTCTACAAGTGTTGGTATTTGAGAATAAGATGGAGCAAAGATATTGATATTTAAGTCTAATGTGCTCTATCATTAAAACCTCTCATGATTATTTTATATTTCAAATAGTTAAGTTTAAATACCAACACTTGTAGACCTATGCGAAGAAACCTAAGTTGGAGTACTATAAAAGTATAGATTTTGTTTGCTAGAAAAGCAATATAAATATCGTTTTTTACAGTATTAGAATTGCCTTAGGGATAAAAATTAAATAAATTAACCTAAAATAAAAAGATAAGAAAATAAAAAATTTAGACAGGATAACAGGATTAACAGGAAAAAGATTAACCATTAAATTAATACATCTTGTTAAATTATTTGTTTTTTATCCTGAAAATCCTGTTAAGCCACCTCTTCTTAGTTTGGATGACTCTGTCCTCCAAACCTCGTAGGATTTATCGCTTTTAAGGGTAATTTTAATAGGAGCAAAAAGGATTTTTTCTAAATTTATTTTTTGCATACCTTGTGATATTATAATCTCACTCATGCAGAGATAGGGCAACACTGGGAAGCGACCTTAGCGCTGACATGAGAGGGTAATTTGCGACCTGTACGGTTAACTTTATTTTTAAACACGAATAACGCAAATTAGATACTTTTACAAATAAAGACATATTAAACCACGGAGAAAATCTGAGAAAAAATAATTAAAAAACAATTTTTCAAATTTTTTCGTGAGGTTACTACTTTGTTTTTAAAGATGATACTAAAAAAGCGTAATTATGTTTAGTCAAAATATTTTTTTTCAGATTTTTTCAGATTTTCTCCGTGGTTAATTTTTAATCGTACAGCTTGAAATATTTTTAAATGTTTTTTATATCTGACCTAAGTTTGAAGATATAATTTGGGTTAATTTATTTTGTTTCTATCCCTTATCATAATATTCCTTGAATAATTAGGCTAATCTAATTTATAATGTGTTGCTTCAGACAGAATTTTATTAGGTTTTGTCTTTAGCCCTGAAAGGGCGTTATATACTAGCCCAGGGTTGAGTAAAAATTCTACGGAGAGAGAAGAAATGACGAGTTCAATATATTTTAGTAAATTGTTTAAAAATAAATATCTTATTCCAGTTTTTATTGTAATAATAGTTGCTATCAGTGGTACTTTGGGTTTTTTAATAGGAAGGTTAACTGTTAGAGAAAAAACAAGAGATTTGACCATAAAATCAATCGATATAAAAACAGGAGAGGCTACTGTAGAAATTAAAAAAGAAGAGAAGAAAGATTTAAAAAAACTATTGTTTGGCTCAAAAGAATATAATTTAATCTATGCGGATATGGATACTTTATTAGTAGAAAATATTAGTTTTTTTGAATCAGACGAGGGTTGGCAGGGTGATGGGTTCTTAGATTGGAGATATTTTCATGAAGGGGAAATGAGCATGGCAGTGACAAGTAAAAATCATGGGCCAGGGATTATCTTTTTAGAAAAGGACTTGAATTTATCAAATTTAAAAACTGTAGAATTTTTTATATCCCTAAATGATCTTCAGCCTTTTGAATTAGCCACGATTAAATTTGGAGATTCATCACTAACAAATTACTATTCTTATTCTCTCTCAAATTTACATCTAAATTGGAATTTTATTAGAATCCCCCAAAATCAATTTGTTGCTCGCAAAGTTAGTAAGGAATTTACCTGGAAAGATATTAAAAAGATTCAGTTTGAGATTATTTCCCGACCTAATACTACAACTGTAGTTAATCTTGATTATTTAACAATCCAAAAAAAAATAGATTATTTAGACAAATGGAAGACTGTAGATTCAAATTTTTTAAGCTTGGGTAAGAAAGATGATAAAATAATTCTTATAGCTAGAAATAATACTGAAGCCACTTATTTGGCTACTTTAGACGGAATAATTGGAGACAATTTTACCTATCAGGCAAGTTTTATACCTCAAATAATGGGGACAGTTGGATTGTTTTTTAGAGGAGATTACAGGGATGGTAAAGGCTATTATTTATTGGTCGGTGGTCTTGGTACAAACTCTATTATCTTAACAAAGAAAGTTGATGTTAATAGGTGGAAGGACTTAACTAAGGTTGTATTATCTGGTTTTGTTTTTGAAAAAGATCAAAAATACTGGCTAAAAGTTGAGACAAAAGGTAAAAGAATAATCGGGTTTATTTCTATTACTGGGAAGGATTTTATAAAATTATTTAGTGTTATTGTTGATGAATTAACAAATGGTGAGGTAGGGATTGCTGTTTTTAATGGAGGCTACGCTTTTTTTGATGACTTTAAGTTTAAGCAATAGACATCTTTCCAAAATAAATACCGTATTCTCTAAGTATACTGCGAACGGGTTATTTCTTAACTTTTTATTCATTGTTTAGTTATAACTTAACACAGTATCCTCTTCACACAGGAAGGTAAGAATGTTCAGGGCAATTTTTTTTGAGTCTTTAGCCCTGAAAGGGCGTTATATATCAGCCCAGGGCGTTGCCCTGGGCTAGTATATAACGCCCTTTCAGGGCTAAAAACTAAACCTGGTTAAATTTAGTTACCATGAAATTTGAAGAAGATATCTTTTCTTTGAGATAAAGTAAAAAAGCTACTTTATCTCAAAGAAAAAGCCCTAAATAATCCTAACATTATTAAACTTATTAACGAATAGATTATAATAAGTGCATAATTTCTCCAGTATCCTGTATGCAGATACCTTCTTAAGGTATAACTTAGATTTTTAAATCCATTGCCAACACCTGAGATTAGTCGTTTTATTAGTAATTCAAATCGATAGGTTATTAATGCAAAAGCCTTAATGCTTAAGTAGTTGTAATTTTCCATATGATTACCTCGTAAAGGTTGCTAAAAAGTTTATATAATTATTTGAAATTTTAATGAATATCCCTGGATAAAACCCTAATATCAGGATAATAATCCCTAAAATATAGAGGGATAAAAATGTTCTGTTCTGAGCTAATGACTCAGTTGCTAATCCATTTTTTTTGATTTGACCGCCAATGCTCATCTTCTTGTCTTCTTGTCTTCTTGTCTTCTCACCTTCTTGATTATATGTATCTCCCTTAAACGAAAGTTTAGAAAGGGTTGGGAATATATATCCTGCAACAATTATAGTGCTTATTCCTGCTAATATCCCAAAGGCTACATTTGATTGGAATGCGCCTATCAGTACGTACAACTCAGCAATAAATCCTCCTGTGCCTGGCAGACCAAATGAGGCAAGTAAGAAAAACCAAAAGGGTATAATCCCTAGCGGTAAATAGGTGGCTAATTTGTTTATTTTATTAATTTCTAAAGTTCCAGTTGCTTCATAAATAATAGTAATGAGTAAAAATATGCCTCCAGCAATAAGTCCATGATTTAACATATAAAAAATTGATCCATTCAGGCCTATTCTATTAAATGCACCAATACCAAGCATAATCAACCCCATATGCCCGAGACTTGAATAGGCAAACATCTTTTTTAAATCCTTTTGAGCAGAGGCACACAGGGTGGCATAAATTACAGTGAAAACTGCTAAGAGACTTACTAACCACGAAAATGACCTGAGTCCTTCCGGGACAAGGCTATAAGCTAATCGAATAAATCCATATGCCCCCATTTTAGCAAGTAATCCAGAAAAAAGAACAGTTACAAGATTAGGAGCCTCAACATAAGCATCGGGTAACCAACTATGAAATGGAAAGAGAGGTATCTTTATCGCTAAGCCTACTAGTAAAAATATAAAAATAACCTTTTGAAAATTAACAGGAAAATTAACAGTAGCAAGATCAGGAATACTAAAGGTATTTAGATTAGCCTTAAAATAAACAGCTAAAATAGCGATCAGCATAACAAGACTGCCTAATAAGGTATAAATAAGAAATTTTATACTCGCCTTTTGACGTTCCTTTCCACCCCAGATATAAATCAAAAAGTAACCAGGGATTAAAACAATTTCCCAGAATACATAAAAAAGGATCAGGTCAAGAGAGGTAAATACACCTAAGAGACCTGACTCCATTATAAGAAGACAGCAAAAAAAAGCCTTTTTCCTATGCTCCCACGTATTAATACTAAAGATAACTATAAAGGTGAGGATACCAACTAAGATTACAAGACCTAGGCTAAGTCCATCAATACCTAAGTAATAATCGATGCCTAAATTTTTAATCCATTTAAACCGCTCTACAAACTGATATTTCCCCTGTGGATTAAACCTGAAGGCCAGGATGATAGAAAGAAGCAAAGGAATACCTGTACAAGTAAGGGCAATCCTTTTAATATTTATTTCACTATTTGCTAAGAAATATATTAAAAATACCCCAAGAATAGGTGTCCATACTATAAGCGAAAGCACCTGATAATCCTCCTTTTGTACTGAAGAAGTCTTGTCTTCTTCTTTTACCTGTCTTCTTGCCTTCTCAACTTCTTGTCTTCTTCTTTTACCTGTCTTCTTCTTTTACCTACCACTTAAGAAAATCAATCTGATCAATATTTATAGTTTCTCTCAGACGATAGAGATTTAAAATAATAGCTAATCCGACTCCTATTTCAGCTGCACCAACAGCAATTAAAAATAAGGCGAATATTTGTCCAATTAGTTCAGCGTTAATAATATAAGCAGAAAAGGCAATAAGATTAATATTAACAGCATTAAGCATTAATTCTATCGAAACTAAAATTGAAATCGAATTTCTTCGTGCTAAAACTCCATATACCCCAATGCAGAATAATATTGAGGAAAAAATAAGATAATGAGTTAGAGAGATCATATTTTTCTCCGTTTTTATTTATTCTTTCTTGCTTCCGATAACTACCGCCCCAATCAAGGCAACTAAGAGTATCAGGGAAACAATCTCAAAAGGAAGAATATACTTAATAAAAAGTTCTCCTCCAATAACTTCAGCATTCATTATTTTATAAGGAATCTTAATCGGCCAAACAGACCAATCAGTATAATGGATACTAAATAAAAAAATTGCCGCTAGAGATCCAGCAGCTATGATTGCAGGAAATTTAGCTGGATGATCTAAGGCACGAAAGATACCTTTATAAGGCTTAGTTAACATTAATGCGAACAGCAACATTATGGATATTCCACCAGCGTAGACTAATATTTGGACACCTGCCATAAATTCTGCATAGAGGAGGATGTAAATACCTGCAATACTGATTAGAGCTAGCACATGAGCATAGATACTTCTAGCGAGGTTGTCAGATGAAACCATAGTAATGCCTGCCATTATCGTTATTACTGCGAGTATAAGAAAGATTATTAACCGAATGTTTCCAGTAAGCATTGAAGAAATCTTGTTAATATTAAGTTTCAAAGAATAAAACTTGCAGCAGGTATAAAGTAAAAAAGTTACTCTATACCTGCTGCAAGTCGGTTAAGATCATAATACAAATCATTTTTATCGTAAGTTGCCAGTTCATATTCATGAGTCATAACTAGTGCCCCAAAAGGGCAGGCCTCAACACAATAACCACAAAACATACATCGAGTTATGTCTAGGGTATATTCTAAAGGGTATTTCTTTTTTCCTTTAACTGGATCATCTTTAGTGCCTGCTGTTATCTTTATGACTCCATCAGGGCAAGCTTTTACACATAATCCACAAGCCACACACTTCAATTCTCCAGTTTGTTTATCTTTAACTAGCCCTGGCCTACCCCTAAACCTTTCCTTCATTACAGGTTTTTCTTTTGGATATTGACGGGTAACTGGTTTATCAAATAGATGACTTATGGTTAGTTTAAAACCTGTTAAGATTCCTTTCATCTGAAAAATGTCCGTTGTTTAGTTTTATTTGTATTCTACTCAGAATTGATTTTTTGTCTTATTTTTTTTATCACATCATCAATATTAGCCCTCTCCGAGGGAAATACCTTTTCTTTTTCATGCTTGTGATGTGGAAAGGTTTTAAGAAGTCTCCAATGCGGTTTATTGTCCCATCTAATTATTAAATCACCATTTGCTTCTTGCCAATGATACGAATATTTTTGGTAATCATTGGTACTTAACTCAGTGATGTATAAAATTGTTCCATTTAAAACCATAGCTTGAACTTTGATCAGCTTTACAGTTTCTTCATCAATAAATTCAATAACCTTAATAGAAGTAAATAGCTTAGCTTCTTTCTAAGGCAGATATTATTCTATACAATACCTTAGCCCCTCATATTTTTTTTTCCACTCCTTATATCCCAGAATATATCCCTCCCACAAAAGTAGATCATCCCATTCTTTTATTTTTTCTTCTTCTGATTCATCTATCTTTTTTTTAAAAGTTTCAAAACCAGCTCCATGCTTTTCTTCCATCTCTTGACTTTTACTTTGATAATATTCTGCTTTAGTTAATGCTTTATTTATAAGTAAATTAACAATCTCCTTATCTGAAATAGATTCGATTACATCTATAGGTAATTTTATTTTAAACTCTTTTAAATTGGTCTGTTGCATATATTCTCCCCAGGTGTTCGTTAACTATGTTTAATTGGTAGTGATATCCTTTTTTCACATAATAAAAAATACTAAGGAATAAAAATTTAATAAATTAACCTAAAATAAAAAGATAAGAAAATAAAAAATTTAGACAGGATAACAGAATTAACAGGAAAAAAGATTAACTCTTAAATTAATACATCTTGTTAAATTATTTGTTTTTTATCCTGAGAATCCTGTCTAAAAATATTTTTAAATGCTTTTTATATCGGACCTAAGTTTGAAGATATAATTTGGGTTAATTTATTTTGTTCCCATCCCTAAGTCGCTTACGCAAAAGTTATAAGTAATTATGGTCGGTCACTTAACTACAAGAATAAAAAAATTATTTTATTCCTGTAGTCACTAAAATCATCAATGCCGTCAGCATGATATTTACCAATGATGCTGGAATAAGAACTTTCCAACCAAAAGACATTAATTGGTCAGGCCTTACTCTTGGAAGGGTGGCCCTTATCCAGAAAAATATAAAGATTAAACCAAGTGTCTTGATGAAGAACCAGACAATCCCTGGTAAAACAGGCCCATACCACCCTCCTAAAAACATCACTGTACATACCGAAGAAAGGGTAAATAATCCGATGTATTCTGCCATTAATAAGAGAGCAAATCTCATCCCTGAATATTCAACATGAAATCCTGCTACTAATTCAGATTCAGCTTCTGGCAGATCAAAAGGTACTCGACAGATCTCTGCTCCAACTGAAAGAAAGAAGATAACAAATGCTAATGGTTGTCTAAAGATATACCATCTAAATATATTCCAATTCCCTGCCTGCGCTCGGGCTATCTGATCTAGATTTAAAGAGCCTGCCATCATCACCACAGCCAGGGCGGATAAGCCCATAGGCATTTCATAACTAACAAATTGCCCAATTGAACGCATACATCCTAAAAGAGAATATTTATTGTGGGATGACCACCCAGCCATCATGTATCCAACAGTAGAGATAGATAAGACAGCGATAACATAAAATATACCCATATCTAGATTTGCTGCCCAAATTTTATCAGTAAAAGGGATCGTTACCATGATCATGAAAGCCGGGATAAAGACAATAAAAGGTGCAGTCTTGTAAAGGACAGTATCAGCTCCCTGTGGGATAGTCATCTCCTTGGCCACCATTTTCATAGCATCAGCAATTGGCTGAAGTAATCCATGAAATCCGGTTCGCATTGGACCCAGTCTAAATTGAAAGTGGGCTAAGGCCTTTCGTTCAAGCCACATAATCGAAAGGAGAGTAAGTAAGAGGGTGCCTAGCATGATTATTGAGACTAGGAATTGAATAACGACTATTGGTAAATTAAACATTATCGGTCAACCTCCCCCATACATATATCCACAGTACTAAAGGTAGCAATGACATCTGATACAAGCAATCCAGGTACAACATATTGGAGCATTTGGAGATTAACAAAAGCAGGGCTCCTGAATTTTATCCTATAAGGAGATGTACTTCCATCACCAATAATGTATACCCCTAGTTCACCCACAGAACTTTCAATTCTAAAATAACCTTCTCCTTCAATCTTTAAGACCTTTGGTATCTTTGTCCTGACCTCTCCCTCTGAAATCTTTTCCAGTACCTGGCGAACAATCTTATTCGCCTCCCTAATCTCTGCTAATCTTAAATTATACCTATCAAGATTATCACCATTTTCCCCTACTGGGATATCGAAATCAAACTCTTCATAAGAAGAATAAGGGTCGGCCTTCCGAATATCATAGGTTATACCTGTACTCCTTAATATTGGGCCAGTAATACCCAAATTTATAGCCAGTTCCTTAGACAGGATCGAGATACCCTTCATCCTGGAAAGAAATATCTCGTTTCCAGATAAAAGTTTATCATATTCATCGACAATAGCAGGGATTTTTTCAGAAAATAATCTAATTTTATCTAATATCCCCAAAGGAAGATCCTCTTTTAGCCCTCCTATCCTTAGATAATTGAAGGTCATCCTCTGCCCTGTTATCTCCTCAAAGAAATCTAAGATCACTTCGCGATCTTTAAAAGAATAAAAGAATGGAGTTAATGCCCCTAGATCCATACCTAATGCCCCAAAGAAGATCATATGATTTTGTATCCTTGATAATTCAGCCAGCATTACTCTAATATATTGCGCTCTTCTTGGGACATCTATATTGCCAATTTTTTCAACAGCTAAACAATAGACTAATTCATTTTGAAAGGCATTCGCATAATGAAGTCTATCTGTTAAAGATATAACCTGAGGGTAAGTTCGGCTCTCAGCAAGCTTTTCAAGACCTCGATGAAGATAACCCAGGTGAGGTTGGCATTTGAGCACTCGTTCTCCATCCAATTCCAACATCATCCTAAAGACTCCATGAGTCGCTGGATGTTGTGGTCCCATATTAAGATATTGAGGTTCAGTCTTTATAGCCATAAAAAATTAATGATTTTTTATTATTTCATCATTCATCATTCCGACTTCATTATTTTTTTTAAAGTCTTTCCTTAAAGGATAGCCTTGAAAATTATCTAATAACAATAGGTGCCTTGGATCGGGATGACCATCAAAGGTAATTCCAAACATCTCTCCTGTCTCTCTTTCATGCCATTCAGACCCCTTATATACATTATAAAGAGAGGGTAATTCTGCGCTATCTTTAGGAAGTTTAACCTTCACTGTAATTTTATTTCCATTATTAATAGAACAAAGGTGGTAGACGACTTCAAGATATTCCTTCCTGTCAACACCAGCTATGGAACGCGGATGTTTAAGGTCAAGTTCTGACTCTTTTAAAAACCTGCATATCTCGATTAAATCCCCTGCCTCAATCCAGATAGCCAATTCTCCATTAATAACCTTGGTTTCTTTTAATTTGCCTGGGAATTTTTTATCTAAGCTTTTTTTTATTTCCTCAGGGGATTTTGCTTTTAATGACATACATGTATCATCCTTATCCTGTCTTCTTAGCTTCTCGTCTTCTTCTTTTACTTGTCTTCTTGACTTCTTCATTTTATTCCCCAAGCTGATTTAAAAGCCTCAGTGCCTTGCTTCATGATCTTTTCTTGCAGTAAACATACTCCATGCATTAAGGCCTCTGGTCTAGGTGGACAACCTGGTACATAAACATCAACTGGCAGCAACTTATCTATACCTGGTAGAACATTATAGGAATCATGAAATGGACCTCCGCTATTTGCACAACTTCCTAGAGATATAACCCATTTTGGTTCAGGCATCATCCCATATAACCGTTTAACTACTGGAACCATTTTATAGGTCACAGTCCCTGCAATGATTATCAAGTCTGCCTGTTTAGGTGTAGCCCTTGGAAGGATTCCGCTTCTTTCATTAAAATCATAAGTAGCTGCTCCAGCGCTTAACATCTCTATAGCGCAACAAGCAGTACCAAAAACAAGCATGAATAAGGAAGATTTTCGAGCCCAGCTTCTTACTAATTCCAATGTCCCTGTTAATATATTATATTCATTATCCAGGGTGTAAATACTCTGATTAAAATTAATTACTGGAGCATCTGTTGTGTCTTTTAAATAATTATTCATAATTTATCATTCCTGGCTCAGCATTATTTTAAATCTATAACCACTCAAGAACTCCTTTTTTCCAGGCATATACAAGGCCAAAGGCAATAATGGCAATAAATGTCAGCATTGACCAGAAGGCATTCCATCCTATCTTTTTGAATATAACAGCCCAGGGATACATAAAAACTGTTTCGACATCAAATAATACGAAAAGTAAAGCGAATACATAATATCTAATATTTAATTGTCCCCATGGTTCACCCATAGGAACAAGTCCACATTCATAAGGATATGATTTTTCTTTAGATGGGTGAAAAGGTGAGATTATCCTGCTAACCGACAATACTAATACTACATATAAAAATCCTACTATAGCGAACACTAATACATAAGAATATTGAGAAATGAAGTTATTAATCATTATAAACTTATCCTAAAATTATGTAGCTTATTAAAAATATGTTGTTGAAAAATTCCATAATACATATTTAATCGTTTGTTGTCAATCTTTATTTTAAAAAAACAAACATCGTTCTATTTTGTCATTTCGAATGAATCTACTGACTTTAGTACAATTTTTTTTCAAAAATTTAATCTTAAGGAGAACCTGACTCTAGGAGATAATCCATGCAAAAGGTATTGGGATGAGACCGCCTCAATTATTTTACAAATACTATCCTCTAAGGAAATGAAAAAAATTATTTT
>JAZDLJ010000462.1:0-3021 GCA_043802115.1 bacterium
TTGTTTTATCTTTTTAAAAACAAGTTTAATCCAGGCTCAAGGGAATATTCATGCTGGTAATCTAGAAATTCATCCTCTATTAGGCATAAAAGAGACATATGATGATAATATCTTTTTAACTAATATAACTGAAAAAGATGATTTTATTACCACAGTTACCCCTGGAATAGCTTTTCGATTACCAAAAAATGAAAATCTTTTCACCTTAAGCTATTTAGTCGATTTAAATAGTTTTTCTGATTATGACGATCAAAATTATCAAAATCATGTTCTTTCAGGATTGGCTGACATACGGTCCCCAAGTGGTCTCTATTTAACCTTAAAAGATACCTATCTTTATACCTCTGATCCTGCTAATTCAGAATTAACAGACCGCCAAGAACGTCAAACTAATCTAGGTTCAGCTAGCCTTGGAAAGTTATTTGGTGAAAGATTTGAGTTAGCTTTAACTTACGACAATGAAGTTATTGATTATAAAGATGTGAGATATAGAGAAGAGAATAGAGATAGACAGGCCATTGGAACAACCTTATATTTCAGGGTATTACCAAAAACATCCCTCTTACTGGAATATAACTATGGTGAGATAAATTACTATGATGGGGGTTATGATGACTCTAGCTTTAACATCATTAGTACTGGTTTAAGATGGGATGCAACTGCCAAGATATCAGGAACAATCAAGGGTGGTTATGAATGGCGTGATTATAAAAATGAAGATTTTATTAGGAGAAATGATAAGGATCTCTGGGTAATTGCCGGGGATATCCAAGGTAACCTTACTGAGCAGGCTAAACTTTCCCTACTACTAAAAAGAGGCTTAATTGAATCAACATTTACAAATAACAGTTACTTTATAAATAGTAGAGTTGCATTAAAACTTGATCAAAAAATTGGAGAAAAGTTTGCCGTGCTTCCAGGAGGATATTATGAAAAGTCTGAATATCCTGAAGCTGTAGTTGATCCACTTACAAATAATACTAAAGATAGAGAGGACGACTTGGTTGGACTTGAACTAGAGTTAAACTATCAAATCCAGGAATGGCTGAAAGCTGGTTTGGGTTATAAATATCTATCAAGAGAATCAAATTTTGATAGTTACGATTACATTGATAACAGGGTCTTTGCAACCCTTAGCGCTGTACTGTAATTCTAACCAAAACCTGTTGATAAAAAACTTCCTCCAGTTAAAAGCTAATGTAGATAAAGCAAAGCCTATAGTATTATAGGCTTTTGCTTTATCTACTTTCAACGGGTAGAAAGTATTTTTTTACCTTCTACCCTCTTTGGAAGGTGAATTTTAAAAGGGCGTGGTGGAGCAACCACTTAATTGTCTTTATGCAGATGAAAACAAAAAGGAAATTAATTATTTTTAAAGAGTGCTTACTCATAGTCCTTATACTATTATCTCTACCTTATGTTAGTTTCGGGCAAACGGATAATCCTACCGTTGTCGATAAAGTCATGCAGGGTCAATCTGACTACATTATAGGCCCAAAAGATATCATCGAAATCGCTGTATACGATGAACCTGATTTATCAAAAACAATCCAATTATCATCTGATGGCGATATTAATTTTCCTTTATTAGGGGAGGTTAAACTTGGTGGCTTAACAGTTTCAGAGGCTGAAAAAAAATTAACAACATTCCTTAAAAAAGATTATCTTGTAAATCCTCAAGTAAATATTTTTGTAAAAGAATATAAGAGTAAAAAAATCTATGTACTTGGAGCTGTTAAAAATCCAGGTGTCTATGAATTAAAAAATAGAAGTTCCCTTATGGAGATGATTTCTAATGCAGGAGGGTTAGATAACACTGCTGGTAAATCTCTAATACTGATAAAATCAGGTTCTCTTAAGGAAAATTCAATTGGGGAATTATCATCAGATGCCCCTATCCAGATCAATTTAGATGATTTACTTACTGAAGGAGATATTAAACTTAACTTAGAGGTTCAGGATGGTGATGTCCTCCATGTGCCAAAAGCAGATTCAATATATGTCTTTGGTCAAGTTAAAACACCAGGGTTATACAAACTAGAAGGAAAAGAAGTAAGCGTTCTCCAGGGAATAACTATGGCTGGCGGACTTACTAGAATTTCCTCGCCAAACAACACTAAAATTATTAGAGTTGAAGATGGACATGAAAAGACTATTGAGGTTAGATTAAAAGATATTATTAATGGGGATAAAAATAAGGATGTCTTCTTAAAAAAAGGGGATATTGTTATTGTACCTGAGAGTTTTTTCTGACAAATCCACCCAACCGGGATAAAGTTGCTTTTTACTTTATCCCGGTTGGGTGGATTTGTTTTTGGATTTTTCAAGTCTCATCCGCAAGTTATGACCAAAAAATGAGTAACTATGAACGCTTACTACAGCAAATACTTGAAGGTAAGGCAGACGCAAATATTGTTTTTAGTGATTTATGCAACTTATTGCTTCACTATGGTTTTGAGATGAGAGTAAGTGGAAGTCATCATATTTTCAGAAAAACAGGGATTGCAGAGAAAACGAATTTACAAAAAGATAATAACAAAGCAAAACCTTACCAAGTAAAACAAGTGAGAAATATGATATTGAAATATAAGTTAGGAGATCGAGATTAGTGGAAAGATACGAAATAATAATATATTGGAGCGATGAGGACAATGCATATATAGCAGAAGTCCCGGAGCTCCCAGGATGTATGGCACATGGAGAATCTTATGAATTAGCATTAAAAAACGCCAAAGAAGCAATTCAACTTTGGATAAAAACAGCAGAAGAGTTTAATGATTTTATTCCAGGACCGAAAGGTCGTCGTCTTGTTTACGCATGATATTATAAAAAATCTAACCAATTTTTAGTGAAATCATTATAAGGTAAGGGAAAGCTTTCCCTTACCTTATATATAATAATGTGTTGCTTCAGACGGAATCGGACTTTTATCCAATTTAAGATAACGAAAAAAATAAAAAGATTATCTCTAGGGGGTGATCGAGGTTTAGGTGTTCCTTCTGTAAGTCGATTTCACTTTGA
>JAZDLJ010000012.1:0-2506 GCA_043802115.1 bacterium
CTGTTTGAGCGAAGCGAGTTAGGCAATTTAGGGAAGCAAGCTTAGAAAATTCAAAAAGACTACTCCAACGAACGAAGCAAAGATTTTTGTCTTCTCACCCGCAAGATTATTTTGGAAAGATGTCTATTCTATTGCCGCAACGGCTATTGTTTTAGAGTAATTAGCTGGTGAGTAGTAAGCAACGTCATCATCACTATTTCCAGAGGCAAAGATAACTATACATCCTTTGGCATAAACATAGTCTATCACTTCTTCCATTGTCCGATTAGATGGTACTCTAGTTGAAGGCCCCCAGCTATTACTTAAGACTTTGGCACCACTATCAGCAGCGTATTTGATGCACATAGCAAGGTTATCTGTTGTGCCATAACCAGTATTATCTAATCCTTTAACTGGCATTATCCTGGCCTTTGGAGCAACTCCGATTACTCCAATATTGTTATTTCCCACAGCAGCAATAGTCCCAGCACAATGCATACCATGGCCGTAATCATCCATAGGATCATTATTTCCATAATAATTTCCTTTAGGATCTTGTTCTTCTTTTACATTATAACCTACAAAATTCCAACCTCGGATATCATCAATATAACCATTTCCATCATCGTCAATACGGTTAAGATCGCAGATATCATCAATATAACCATTCCCGTCATCATCAATACCATTAAAATCACCTTCATCCACCAGGCCATTATGGTTTATATCCTCATCATGGTTCATTACTTCTGTATCAACTTTTCCATTATGGTTTATATCTTCACCTGGATTTATCCAGATATTTTCTGCTATATCTTCGTGATTGTAATCTACTCCAGTGTCTATAACAGCCACAACAACACCTTCTCCTTGAGATATATCCCAGGCCTCTTCGCAATGAATTTTTTTGAGTCCGTAGAAATCGTCAAAATTTTGGTCCCAACTACCGGATGATTGGTAATATGGGTCATTTGGAACCATTTGAACACCCATTATATAATTAGGCTCAGCATATTAAGTTTTTCCAAGTGATTATGTTAGTTCAAACCAAGATATTATTAAGATACAAAATTAACCTGCATTATTTTAGAAAAACCTAAGTTGGGGTAGTACAAAAGGATTCTGAGAAAATTTAAGAAAAAAGGATGGCGTTGAAAGCTGGTTCTCCTGTTGGTTATCTTTTTCTAGGAAAGAGCAATTTCAAAGTCTCCTCTAGTTGTAAATGAGGATAGATGTCAGGTTTCTTGTCCCAGGCAACCTCTAAGACTTGGTTATACGACCATCTCGGATGGGAGGCATACAGATAGGCAATCCCAATTGAACCTGATCTCCCTATCCCTGCCCTACAATTAATACAAACATTGTAACCTTTTTTTACTTCTTTTTTAATCCACCTTACTGCTTCAGCGATCTTTGCTGGTAGAATAGGATTATGAGCGCCGTCTGTAACCCCGATTTTTTTATATTCAATATCATCATCTGGAAAAACAAGATTTAATTCCTCAGCCATATTCAATACAGCCTGAAAACCTAAATCCTTAGACTTAGAGGCAGCAATAAAATTTCCAACATAAACACGAGGAGCAAGTTTAGCAAATTGCGGGCCATTTGTCCAAGGCATTTCTGGAGAAGGGGGTGAGACTTTTATAATCCCATTTTGGCCAAAGTTACCAGCCCATTGCCAATTAAATAGATCTTGGTTCTTCGTTCTTGGTTCTTCGTTCCTAGTCATTTGTTCCTGTTTAAAATTTGAAGGGGAGGGGGGATCCTCATTATTTTTTTTAAATCTAGTACGGACTGTGTATTCAAATTGACCTTGGTCAGTTGGAAGGAATATCCCATGGAAATCCAGGATATTAGGCTCGGAAGATGAGTTGAGATGCATAGGTATCCCATGCCAACTACCTTCAGGACTAAACTTATCAATAACATTAGTCCAAATTTCTGCTATTATACTATGAGGGGAAAGCTGGGTGGATACCTTTAAGATTACGCTAAAGGGTTCGAGCATATACAAGGTACGCAACGAACCTAATGGCGGTTGAAGGGTTTCTATTTTAATGGTGTCAATCATTTTAGTTTCTATTCTTGCATTACTATAGCATATATATAATAAGACTCGAATCCTACTCTTAACTTGTAACAGACATCATAAATAGGTTTAAAATTTTTTTATAAGGGTATATTATAAATAAACTTATATTTTTGAAATTCAGATTATTTAATTGTAAACTTATTTTTTATTATAACAGAATAGGAGGGTGTATGACAAATAATAAGAATAAAAATTTATTTAAGGCAATAGACGAAAATGATTTGAGTAAGATTAAAAAACTATGTGAAAAAGGTGTACATCTTAGTTCAACTATAAACTATAGACATCTTTCCAAAATAAATGCTGTATTCTCTAGGTATCTAGGGGCAAAAGAAGACAAAAATTTTGCTGGAGTGAGTTATTTAGTAGGCTTTTTGTCAATTTTCTTAGCACAGATTCCCGTAAAATTGCCTCTGTTTGAGCGAAGCGAGT
>JAZDLJ010000014.1:0-16835 GCA_043802115.1 bacterium
AAAAGTAAGGTAATAATGTTCAGGGCAATTTTTTTTTAGTCTTTAGCCCTGAAAGGGCGAAATAAATTAATGGATAGCGTTCCCTTTTTTTATTTCGCCCTTACAGGGCTTGATAATTGTGATGGTTCCTCACCCAGGGCAACGCCCTGGGCTAGTATATAACGCCCTTTCAGGGCTAAAAACAAAACCTGGTTAAATTCTAACTTAATTTAGTTACCATGAAATTTGAAGAGGATACGTAAATCACTTGAAAAAAACTAAGTTGGAGTACTATAGACAAAAGAGAATGGGTGAATCGGAAAAGGTACTTATATGATTAAGAAGTTGTTCATCATAAACATAGCCTTTGGGGTAATTATTAGCATATTACTTATAAATATTACCCGTTTATTTATAGGAAACCATGATAGGTATATAGAAAACAAGGTTAAAATTGCTAAGGATTATCCTCTGGATATTATTAGTACAGAGTTTAAAACTAAAAAGTCCAGGCCTCCCTCAAATTATCTTCTTGTTTCTGACAATAGTATGTTCAGGCCTGAGCGAACGGAATATACAACAACGACAACAACTACTACTACAACAACTACCACTACTACAACTACCACCACCCTACCTAAAAATCCTTCTCCCTTACCTGAACTCTATGGTACTATTATTATGGGGGATGAAATTAAGGTGGCAATAATGAAAGGTTTTGAAAGGATTGAACCAAAACCAGAATTTAAAGAGATAGATATCTCCGGGGTAAAGACAATGATCCAGTTGCCTCCAAAGCCCCCAAAGATAATGCAGATGCCAGCAAAAAGATATCGGATTGGAGACAACATTTCTGATGGATTGATTACAGATATCTTACCTGACAAGGTAATCTTAGAGAGATATCAAGAGCTTCTTGAGGTTAAGTTGAGAAAAGAGGAGATAAAAGATAAAAAAGAAATTCCTGAATCCAGGCCAATGGCAAAGATAGAACACTCAGGTTCAATAATAAATATATCCTATAATAATGACGAGGCAGGAAAGACCGAGGTGACAATATTAGGAGATGGTTCTTCAAGGAGTATAACACCTACATCAATCACTTCTTCCCTGGGAAGAGGAGGTAGTACCTCATCTTATCAAAGGGGGGGAGGAAATGATGTAAGTACTGGTGGTGGTATAAGTGGCGGAGGAGGGGGAACTCCAATGCATGGTATCTCTGGAAATTAACTTGATCATACAGGGCATCCTTCATTTGTCAAGTTATACTTTTTTAAAAGATTAACACAGAATACACAGAGGGTTATAGAGATACACAGAGAAAAAAACTAAAAGTAAAATAAAAAGTTACTTTGAAAAAACTCTGTGAAACTCTGTATTTCTTTGTGTTCTCTGTGTTGAAAAAACTGGGAAAGTGTAAACTACTTTTTGCCCTAAATGAAGGATGCCTCATACAGAAATTTTTATTTTACTGACACTATCAATAATTTAAAAGGATACTTATATGTTAAAAAAAAAGAGAACCTATCTTATTGTCAGTCTCACCATGCTTTCATTAGTCGCTTGTCAGACTACAAACCCTGAACTTTCCCGTAAAGACCAATTATCCAAAAAGATTATTATTAAGTCAGAAGAAAAAAATAATAGTGAATGGGGGACAAGATTTAAAAGTAATGAACAACCCAATAGAAGGTTACAAGATAGACCTGTAATATTTGACATCTCAGGTTCACCAACCCCCTTACCTCCCCCTCCTTCAAATCCTCTCCCTAAGGAGGATACAAAGTCCCTTTCAATCCTTAATGAACCACAACCAACGAAAAACGAAGAACAAAAGACGAAGACTGAAGAAGTAGTAACCAATAAGCAACAACAAATTCCAAATCCTGAACCACCCCGAATTCCAACCCTGGAAGAACCAAGACCCAAGATTCAAAATCAAAGTCCGAAGAAAGAACCGCAAAGAGTTGTGGTATTTGATATCTCTGGGTCTCCTACTCCAATAAGAGATCAGGGTAATGTAGATAATAATGTTGCCAATATTTCGTTATCTTCAGAGAGGGCTCAAACTAATCAAATTAGAGACCAAAATGTTACATTTCAAGACACAGTCATTAATCCAAGGACTGGGCTTAGTGAAGATGGAGGGGCGCCAAAGTATATTACCCTTAATTTTGACAAGGCGGACATTGGAATAGTCTTACAAGCAATCGCTGACATTGCCAGAGTAAATTTTATAATGACCCCAGGGGTAGCTGGGACGATAACCATGCAGACTACCCAAAATATACCCGTGAGTGAACTCTTTTCCCTTATGGAGACAGTCCTTGAAGTAAATGGCATGGCCACGGTCAAGGCGGGACGCTATTATAAGATCATGCCAGCAGCTAAGGCTAAGGGATATCCTATTGATGTATATATTGGTAAAAAACCAGTTGAAGGGATAGGAGAAGATACATATATCACTCATATTGTTCCCCTTGATTATATCTCCGCCGATGATATGGCCGGGATTTTAGCCTCCTTTATGTCAGATGGAGGGAATATCCTAAAACATAACGAACTTAATATGTTGATCATTAATTCCTACCAATCCAATATAAAGAGGTTGTTAAAGTTAATAGAGGTGATAGATAAACCAATCTTCCAGACCAGTGAAGAGCTGTTTGTCTATTATGTAGAGAATAGTGATGCGGCTACTATTGCATCTCTTTTAAAGACTATCTATGAAGATAAAAAAAAGCTTGATCTAATTAAGGGGTATCAGCAGGAAGTAACCAGATCAGAGAAAAAAGTTGAGATGGATCAAAAAGCCAGGGATTCTAAACGAGAGCCCCATACCCCTGAAATAAAAGAAAAAAAGGCAGAGATAGAAAATATAGGTATTACTATTGATGTTGAAGGAGATCTATCGATAGCCGCAGATACTAATTTAAATGCCTTAATTATTAAGACCTCTCCAAGAAATTATCAATCATTGTTAAAGACTATAAAAAAATTAGATGTCCTGCCAAGAGAGGTCTTAATAGAGGTACTTATTGCTGAGATAACCTTGGATGACACTACTCAATTAGGATTGGAGTGGGCGCTTCTCAATAAGAGTGGCACTATAAAGCAAGAGGTTGAGTTTAGTAAAACTGCATTAGGCACTCCAACCAATATCTCCTCTTTAGGTACATCAGGGGCAGGATTAAATTATGTAGTATATAAGGCTGATAAATTTCTTTCTTTATTAAAGGCTAAAGCCGAAAAAAACATGGTTAATATCTTATCCAGCCCTCATATCCTGGCCTCAGATAATAAAGCAGCCACTATCTCTATAACAGATTCGGTTCCTATAAAAAGAGAGACTACAGATGAAAATAATAGGACAACCGTAACCTATGAGTATAAGGATGCTGGTATTTCTTTAAATGTAACCCCGAAGATCAATGAAAAAGGCCTGGTTTCTATGGTTGTAAGTCAGGAGGTTAGTAACGCTACCCCAACCACAGGTGGAGATGCTTACACCTTTTCTGTGAGAAAGGCCAATACTTCTTTGACTGTTATGGATGGACAAACAATAGTTATTGGTGGAATGATTAAGGATCAAAAGTCAAAAACAAAGACAGAGGTGCCTATCCTATCAAAAATACCTCTTTTAGGATACCTTTTTACCAGTATTGAAGATACGTTAAAAAAAACCGAGCTAATAATCTTGATTACACCTCACGTTATTAATAGTCTGCAGGATGCAACCAAGATTACGGAAGAGTTTCAGGAAAAAGTCAATTCTTTAAAGAAAGAGATTGATGTGAGTAATGGTAACACTAAATAATCCGAGTTGGCATTGGTGCAGTTAAATGGGATTAAGTCCATGTGGGTACCTACTATAAAAATGTGTAATCATTTTTTCAGCGTCTACTGGTTATACTACTCCAACTTAGGTTTTCCCAAGTGATTGTGTTAGTTAAAACCAGTAGTTAAGGCACAAAATTAACCTCCGTTATTTTTGAAAAATCTAAGTTGGAGTAGTATAAACCCTTTTTTTTTCTGATTAATCAATAATGGGTGGCTCTTTAAAGAAGATTACAATTAAAATGATTACACAACAAATAATTACATATATTGTAAATGAGAAAACTAATCGCCATTGAGGATTAGCCTTTTTAAGTATCCGAAAATCTTCCAAATAGATTGTCTCGCAAGCACCGTTTCCTGTATCTGTCCTTACGGTGCTTGTCCCGCGATAAAATGAATTGTTACTATGAGAATATCGGGCTAAATAACCTTTTAAGTAAATCTGGTCACCCTTTCTAACCTTCATTATTTCTTTATTTAGTTCCTTATTTTCAGATACCAGATGATTATTTGATAAGCACATAGACTGAAATTTAGCCCCAATCTCTTGGTTTGGCCATTTCCAAAAGCACGTCCAAGGATCACTACTAAACTTCATCTCTTTATACACCTCAGTTTTAATATTATCTCCCCAGACAACACAGATATCCTTTATGTTAATAAAGTCCTTCCACATCCGATAATGATAAATATCCCACCAGCTTTTACTGTGATGATAAGAGACAACCATACCATAGAGCTCGTAAAAGTATAGAGGGGTAATGGTATAGGTTATTTCATTTACTCTTTTTTCAAAAGGGGCAACATCTACCTTGGTTTGAATCGGCTCTTGATATAATTGTTCTAGGACATCTTTATTATCCTGGAGTTTATCCTTTTGAAAAAAGGCAGCAATAAACAGGATAGTACTTACGAGCAAAATTAGCTTTACAAGATTTTTTTTCTTTTGTGAATTTGGAAGATCCGCTTTAATCTTGTCCATCCTGTAATCCTTTAATCCTGTTCAGACATTCCCTTCAACAAGACGTTCAACTGCCCATCATCAGCCTTACTGAAGATATTAGGATCATACATCGCCTCGGCACGGATAGCCGGAACCTTAAAATTCCCTACAGTAACCGCTCGGGTAGTATAATAATAGCTCTTTTCTTCAGCCGGAATCCTGAGAAAGATATTGATCCGATCATCACGAATATCCAGATAATCTGGGGTTATATCCTGTTTAATCCAGGCAAGAGATGCAGATGTGCTTAGACGCGCATTTTCGATCTCCAAACCTGTTGGGAGTAGATCAGTTACAACAACATTTTCCAGGGTAGAAGAAAGAGATTGTACCTTGATCTCTACTACTATTAAATCACCCTGCCTGACATTGGTCAGATCAACCTGTTCCCCTTTATTATCCAGGAAACACCGCCGAATCTTGAGCCCTTCATCCTGCTGAAGGGATTGTGGTTTTTTTTCAATCCCCACTGCCTCCCAGGTGTAATTGACCTCTCCCTTGCCAGTAACCTCAATTCTGACCTCGCCCTTGAATAATTCAGGGGTCTTGAGAAGGACTTCTTTATCAAAGGGGAGAACTGTCTTATCCCCAAGGGTAATCTTACATTCAGTCCTCATAACCTCTGCGTTAATCAGCGCCTTACCAATAGCGAGGAAGGCAAAGGCGTTCTCCTGAGTAGTCCCCCAGCGACCGCCACTAGTCTTCTCAGCCAATCTATCAACCAGCAACGGGATCTGAGCTGAAGTCGGGTCTATAACAGTAAGGGCATCAAGGATAATGGCGAGATCACGAATATCAGAGGCAAAATGACCACCTGTCTCACGATAGGGATTATCATACTCACTTAGACTAGTTAGATTTAAACCCTGTAGGATAGTCTGGGCTGTGTCAGGGACACCGGCGATAGCAAAGGCTGCGGCAAGTCTAGCCTTATCATGTACCTTAAATTGATCAAAAAGATTGTCGTAGACCTGGTTTAATTGGGACAAGACGTTTTCATTAGCCAGGGCAAGGACATACAAGGCATATAGATGGTGATTGATGCCTCGATAAGGATTATAGAGTTGGGCTTCTTCAAGAGAAGAGGAGGTCATTTGATTCAGATAGTAGATCATATTGTTCCAGGTCGTATCACTGATCTTCATCCCTGCCTTCTGGGCCTCGACCAGGAAATGTGAGGCATAGACAAATGCCCAATTATTGATCTCACTGCCTCCTTCCCAATAGGAGAATGCCCCATTCTCAAGCTGCATTCGTTCGATCTTGGCAATACCCTCCCTGAGATAATAGTGAGAGGTATTTTGGGAATCAAAGATATTACTTGTAGTCTTAGCCAGCTCTGAATAGTAGAGGAGAGGAAAGAGTTTTGAGGTTGTCTGTTCCAGGCAGCCATGGGGATACTGAAGGAGGTAAGCCAGGCTGTTTTGGAATTGATCAAGACGATTTGAGGTGATCTTCATGGCCAACTCTTGCGTCCCTTCAATAAAGCCTTTAGGGAGAACAACTGTCTTAGGTGTATTTTGGTCAATCTCACCGCTTCCACTTTTGGTAAGTAGTGTCCCAGGCGTCCTCACTGGTACCTTGATAATCTTTTTGGTGGTTTCAGTTTTCCCTTCGGCTGTAATCTCAAAGATTGCCAGGCCAAGTTCATTATTTACCTCAATCGCAAAATCCAGAGCCTGTTCCCCATTTTTAGGGAGATGAACTGTCTTACTTGTGGGACCTCGCAGTTTGACATGCTCAGAGACACTAATACCTACCCGAATCTCATCATCTTGCTCAGTCCCATTAAAGAGATTAATCGGGATGATAAAATCATCGCCAGTGGCCAGGAAGCGTGGGAGGGTTGGTTTTAATACTAATTTGTCACGTACCAGGATTTCGTCCTTAGCAGAGGCAAAGCGTTGAGTGCCATAGGCTACAGCCATAACCCTTACTGTCCCGTCAAAATCAGGGAGTTGAAAAGTCACTGATCCCTCACCTTGGGTATTGGTCTTCAAAAGACCTGACCAGAGGGCAACTGATTCCACTCTTTGCTGGGAGGTTGGATTGACCAGTTTTTTCTTAATTAGAGCTCGGCTGGGTTCATCTCCAGATGGATCAATGAGATATTTGACATCAGGTTCATAAGGCATGATCAGGGGATACATGCTGTAGTGATCTACCTCAAGACGACGCTTCTGGTTAAAGTAGCCCTCCATGTTCGGAAGGGTATAGTTAGTGAGGTCAAGTATCCCAACATCAACTGCGGCAATGGTGTAGTACATCTCAGAATTATTTGTATCACTAATCTTGAGATCAACAGTCATCTGACTATTGGGATTTACCCGTTTAGGTACGGTTAGTTTGATCTCTGGTTTATGAGACCTATCTCGAACATTGATATTGAGTAGACCCATAGCATAGATCGGATCATGGCGATTCCCTTCCTGAACGGGTCTAAGGGCAGTTGCGCTGATATAGAAATTAGGGAGATAGTCTGAAGGGACAGGGATCGTGATGATCTCTTTTGGCTTTGTCATACTAATAACCCTTGTAAATAATATCTTCTCTCGTTCCCCAATAATCAAGACCTTCCCGGTAAAGGGTGTACTTATCTCTACCCTGGCCAGATCGTCGACCTTGATATCTGAATTTAAAAGGGTCAGTTGAACCTTATCCGCTGCCTCCACAAATTGAGTCTTTTCCTCTTCTCCATAGACACTAAAGGTATAGTGGGTCACCTGTTTTCCAATCAGGTCTTCAACCTCAAGGATATGCTCACCACTATAAGTTGGAGTATAGAAAAATTTATTCTCTTCATTGAGAGGATTATTAAGCTCATCAAGGAGGATACGCTCTTTTTCTGTTACATAACGGTAATAACCGCGTTCATTCTTTCGATAATGTGTAATTAGTTTGTTCCGATAGACCCTAACGGTCAGCTTTTGTTGACTGTGTGGGAGAGGAGAACCATCAGCCTCAACATTGACAACCTCAAATCCAAGAGGGGTGTTTATCCTGACCTCTTCATTAGTAAGTCGGCGTATCCCAACATATTGGCTATAAAGCAAGATATCAGCCGTAGCATAATTGGAGACACCTCGGCCACCATCATCAATAACCGTTGCAGAATAGTGGGCGGAGAGTCCTATTGGTGAATTTATCCCTTCTGGAATTTTATGTTCGTAAATGTAAGTGCCATTCTCATCCAGGTGAGTCTCAGGGAGCTCTTCATCAATCCTTTGAAACTGGGAGTCTTCATTACCAAAGACAAAACGAGAATAATTGGGAGGCTTAAAATAATTGGCCCTGAGATTAACAGTTGCAGTTACCCTTCTACCAGAAGCTGGTGGGCCAAAGAGATTTTTGGCCTTAACCTTGAATTTTAAGGTATCACCTGGGCTAATACCTTTATTTAACAATTTCAGAGAGACCTTGATCTTGTTCGGAATAAACTCCTCAACCTGAAAGGTATAGTTCCCAATTGTCTTATCCATCCAAAGCGCTGTTGCCTGCCATTTTCCAGTCTTGGCCTCGTCTGGGACATCAAAATCATAGACATAAAGACCCTGTTCATCCAGGGTATAGCGTTCTGAGACCTCATTATTCCCTATAGGATTGATAAGATTAAAGGTGACTGGATATGAGACAGACAATGTTCCCTCATTCCCACGAGTAACTGCAACCAGGTGAACCCGTTCACCTGGACGGTAGACCCCACGATCAGAATAGATGAATGTCCGGATAGCCTTTTGGTCAAAAGGGATCCCTTCAATATCATAACTGTTTAATTTATCCTTATGTTTACGCATATCTAGGAAGGAAAGATCATCCCCTCTTTTTGCTACTATATGAGAAGGGGTAGAATCAGCGTCTAATTTAAGGTGGACAAAACCCTCCTGATCGCTGTATCCATTCCCAATAGACTGATTCCATTTATCAAAAACCTTTACCTCACACCCAGGTAGGGTCTCAAGGGAGTGGAGAGAGTTTGTCCAAACTACAATATTGTCGCCAAATCTTCGGGCTACAAGACCAATATCGGTTGCTAAAAACCAGCGGCTATTGGCCGCAGTTCGTTTATGGACATACTCAGCTTCGCTAATGGTAATCCGATAAAGCCCATAGATATTCTTCCTGAAGAGGCGAAACAAGTCTATATGGGAGACAACTTCTTGATTCTTTATCTTATTATTTTTAATAATATCTTCAACTTGATAATTCTCCCGCGAGATTGTCTTGGCGATATTTGAGATATCATAGGCATCGATCTCATTGTTGATAAAGTGGTTAAGATTACTGGCAAAGATCTTCTCAATAGTGATGTAAAAACTTTCTATATTAACAGATACGACTGGCACCTTGGTCAAGTCATGCCTTGATAAGATGCTCCCATTTAAGGCGAACTCTAATTTGTTGTTTAGGTTGGGTGAATTTGAAACCAGTTCAAGCGGGTCAGGGTTAAATGCCCCATCAGTGGCTAATAAACCCTCTTTAATCGTAAAGGTATATTCTTCACCAGCCTGAAAATTTGAGGTGAGCTCATATTTAAAATCATAGTCAGTATTTTTTGCTGAAGAGACATTGAGATCATAATTAAGAGCTATTTTTTCGTTATCTTTTTTCTGAGTAATGGTTAAAAAAAATTTTAGTTTTTCAGGTTCAACAGGCGCACTCAGGGCGAGGATAGCCTTGTACCTCTGATCCTTCCACTCCCAGTCTATGCGTCTGAGGGTGATGTACTTTGGCTTTTCTTGTAAGAAGTAGTTGTCATAATCGCTCTCCAGCTCTAAATTTCCTTCTATTGGTTTAAGCCCAGCAGTTATTTTGTAGAGGATCTTTCGATCATCCGCTGGCCTGTCAATCCAGTCGCTTACCACAGAGAATTTTTGGATCGTTCCTTTTGAGATAGTCCCATTATCCTGGAGGGTAATATTTAGTAGGGTAGAGGATCGTCTCAGTCTCAGTAAGACCATCTTCGCTTAATTTTGAAAAGAGGGTCAGACCATCGCTTCCATTTCGGTAGATAGGGGACGAGACAGACCGAGAATATTTAATAATTATCTTACCATTCCTGGCATCAAGATTCTCTGTTGGGCTGATCTCCTTGATACGGATAGTTGTAAAAAAATCAACAATAACTAAGGCAACAGCTAAACATAGGATTATGGTTAGAATAATTATAGATCGCCGTTGATTATTTTTTTTCTTTGAGTTGGATTGAGGGTTCTTGTTTGATTGAGTTATTGGGGTGTCCTGGGAATCGTTCATGGTCTCTCCTTAAACTAGGGGGTTAATTTTTAAATTTTGCATATGTCTACAAGTTGAAGAGGTGTTTTTTATCTTTATTGTTTATTGTGCCCTATTTTATATTTTTTTAAACATAGGGGGAAGAGGTCTTGTCTTCGGCTAAAAATTAATTATATTAGTATCTTTAATAAATATTTAATAATGTATTGAAATTTAGTTGCAACTAAATTATAATACATTATTATGTTGAAGGTATATAATTCGTTACAAATGAGAGAAATTTTTCACCTAGAATTTTTAAGATGGTTGAGTAGAAAACTAAAGGTAGAGTATTATGCCTTAAAAGGTGGAGTAAATCTGCGTTTTTTTTTCAATAGTTTCCGATATTCTGAGGATATGGATTTAGATGTTGGTAAGGTAGAAGTAAATAAACTTAAATATCTTGTAATGGCTATATTAGAGTCTCGATCTTTTCAAGATACCCTTGCTTCTTTTGGAATCAATAAGGTCATCTCGCCCACTATTACTAAAGCCAAACAAACTGAAACAACTCAGCGTTTCAAGGTTCATTTAATAACATCCAGCAGTGAAGATCTTTTTACTAAAGTTGAGTTCTCACGAAGGGGTTTTAAAGGAAATCCAATTATTCAACCTATCTCAAACCTGATCTTACGTGAATATAAATTGACCCCATTATTAGTTCCTCATTATGATTTGTCATCTACATTAATCCAGAAGGTAAATGCCCTTGCTGCAAGATCTGTAATTCAGGCAAGAGATGTCTTTGATCTATATATCCTAAATTCACAATTAAGTAAGAATGAAATGTTAAAGGTAGATGGGACAGATAGATCTAATCTCTTAAAAGCGTACAATAATGTATTTGAAATCAGCTTTGAACAATTTCGAGATACTGTAATTTTATATTTAGCTAGTGAAGATCAAGGTTTATATAGCAATCCCTCTTTATGGGATGAGATAAAATTAAAGGTTGCCCACTTTATTGAAGAGTTATAGCAGAGAGAAGAGGTCGAATGCCTAGAGAGCCTATTTTGAAATTTATCAAACAATTAGATAGGCCAGTTTTTACTACTTATGAATTATCTTTATCTTCAGGTAAGTCTTTGTCAGTTACAACCCAGGCTTTAAATCATCTAGTAAAAGAGGGCGTGCTTATTAAAATAGCCAGAGGTATTTGGGGCGAGATAGGTAATGAAAGTTTGAGCCCATTTGCAGTAATTCCATTATTGCTTCCTCGCCATCGTGTCTATGTTTCATTTATAAGTTCCTTACATATGTATGGGATAATCGAACAAATCCCTCAGGTAATAACCCTTGCCTCTACCGCTCATACCAGAAAGATTAAAACCTCGTTAGGTACATTTCAGATCCATCGGCTAGACCCACTATTTTTTGATGGTTTCGACTGGTATAAGGAAAGAGGGACTTTTTTAATAGCCACACCAGAAAAGGCATTGGCTGATAGTTTATATCTATCCGCATGTAAGAAAAAACAATTTGGCCATTTTCCAGAATTATACTTTCCAGGGTCTTTTAGCTTTAAAAAAGTAAGGGAATGGGTTGGTAAGATTCCAAATCCTAAAATACGTTCGAACGTACTTAAAAAATTGAATAGGATTTATCAAGAGAGTAAAAGGCCAATCTAAAGGAAAAACGGCATCCTTCATTTGTCAGTTTATATTTTTTAGAAAAATTACCACGGAGACACTGAGAAAAACTATAAGTAAAATTAAGAAGTTATTTTAAAAAAACTCCGTGTCTCTATGCCTCCGTGGTGAATATTTTAATTACTTCATTGCAATAACAGAACTCCCAGGATAAAAAAAATCTAAGAGCTGACCATAGGTATAACCATTCTCTGCTAAGACTACTGCCTCTTCTTGGCAGAGACCTACTAGATGACCAAATCCCTTTCCTTTGAAGATAATATTTTTCCCTTTAACCTCTAAGGTAAAGTCATTAGAGCGGATCTGATTCCAGCCTAAGGCTCGATTGATAGTAAGACGAAAGTCATCAATCCCAATCCAATAATTATTAACATAAACCCCTAATATCCCATCTCTTTGTGTCTTAATGTATTGTATCGGCTGATCAGTCTCTATTTTTTTTTGAAAGAGCGGATCAAGCGAATCTTTCAAGATTATCCTTTGCCAAGAGCTTTTATTTAACCTGGTCTTTAATATATTCGGAAGCTCAGTTTGAGCTAGATACGGTTTATGATCTACTCCCCAAATCTCATAGGCAGAGTAAACCCGATCTGAGCAGGCGGCATGGTAAAGTACCTCAATAGGTCTTCCCTGATATACAACTATCTGTCCATAATTCTCTGCCAGGAGTTTATGGGTCTCCTCACTTTGAGGAAATAAACCTTTATAAACCTGGCTATGGGTTAGGTCATCAAAATCATAAAGTGAATCTTTATGTCTGTTACTTATAGCCCAGGTACGAGCAAGCACTGCTTGTGCCCGCATAGCCTCTGCCACAGTCCAACCTAGTTCTGATAAGACTACACTGACCACATAATCCTCTAACTGAATTATGTTGATAACAAGTAACTCATTTTTTTCTTTATAAACCTGAAGGCGACCGCAATAGTTATGTTTTATAGTGTTCTCTGGAATACAAATTGAATATTGATTTGCAAAGGGAAAGTACATAGGGAAGTTAGAATTAAGATCAATAAACACAGTCTTATCATTACTGTTACTTTCACTCACAGTAATACTCTTTGGATGATGTTTGTGGAGAATTCTTACCCGGATCAGCCCATCTTCAGAGGCAAAGACACATGCCCCGCTAATTACTCTTGTAAAGAGAATAAATATGATCAGGTAATAGTAAAAGGGTTTAATCATCTAACTCCCGATAATCTTTGACAACTAGTTGAATCTCATCTTTTCCCCCAACCTCATCCATAAGGGTTATTTGGTATATATTTGGTGCCGGATTAATAAATATATCCTGGGTTGGATCCGCCTCAGTAATTAATTTATCATTAAGGAACCAAAATACCTTACGTATTCGATTAGTGACTGCTGCATTGAGTTTTATACCCTGATCATCAGGGGATAATTTATCTAAGCGACGGTAGTAAATGGTATTTGGCACAGGGGAGAGTATCCTGGGAGGATAGTATTTCTGTCCGGTCATATTAGTAATATCATAGGGAGGAACTTTTTTAATTGGTACACCATGCTTTAACAAGAAGGTGGCAATCTCAGACGGCCAGATATTAAACACCTCTCTTTTGATATATTTTGAAGGGGTTGAGGCCTTAGCCTGGAGACCCGTTCGAGTATCGATGCTGATTTCCTGCGAGATCTCGCAGATCTCGTGAGAGGTGGGACCATCAAGATTAGTTATATAGTATTCAGGAACTAATGATTGACAATGCCGACCAGGAAGTCTTCCTGAGAGGGCGCAGACCTTCCGAGTCCCTATGCCCTCTGGCTTAGCAAACCACTGATCAGAAGGGGTTGGTTGCAGAGCCTGAAAGAGATCAAATAAAAGAGGGGCTGCTACCTTACTCCCTGCTAGCCCCTTTGAGGGAGTCCCATTAAAATTTCCAACCCAGACGCCAATGGTGTATTTAGGGGTATAACCAATACTCCAGGCATCCTGATGTCCGTAAGAGGTACCAGTCTTCCACGCAATAGTAGACCGATTTTTACTGAATTGCCAACTCTCAGGAAAGTCAGGGCGTTCAAGGTCAGTAAGGATATGGGTAATTAACCAGGATGCCTCCTTAGATAATAATTTTTTGCCAGATGAATCATCATTTTCAGCTTGTAAAAATTTATATGGCTTATAAATACCCTCATTAGCTAAACAGGAATAAAGGTTAGTTAATTCAATTAGACTGATTTCTACTCCACCTAAGACCAGGGGAAGTCCGTAATAATCAGGAGGTTTATCTAAGGTGCTAATCCCTCCTTCTTTTAAAAGGTTATAGAATTTATTAATCCCTAATTGTCTGCTTAATCTAACCGCAACTATATTTAAAGATTCAGTTAATGCCTCATGGACATCCACAAGACCTGTGAAATTCTTACTATAATTTTGCGGAGAATATCCAGCATAATTTATAGGGATATCATAGAGGACGGTCTTTTCAGAGACAAGACCTTCCTGTAAGGCCAGGGCATAGAGAAATGGTTTGAGGGTTGAGCCAGGGGAACGAGGGGCGCGGCTTCCATCATTAGCGCCAAGGTGTTTCTTAGAGAAATAATCAGTAGAGCCAACAACAGCGCGTATTTCACGAGTCTCATTCTCAATCACGACAGTAGCAGCATTAGTAATATTATAGGATTCCAGGGTCTTTATATAGCTCTTGAGAAGCTTGGCTATCCTCTTTTGGGTATTTTCATCAATAGTAGTCTGCCAGACATATCGATCTGGATTTTTAGATCGAAAATACCAGGCTGTATGCGGGATAAGATTTTTTGTTCGATAACGACTTCCAGGGATGGGCTCCAGTGAGGCACGTTCATACTGTCCTTTACTAATAAATCCTGCAGAGAGCATCTTTTTTAAGATACTATCTCTAACCTTTTTAGCAACATCAGGGTGTCTGTCTGGACGATAACTGGTGGGTGATTTAGGTAGCCCCACCAATAAGGCGATCTCACCAATGCTTAATCCAGAGGCTGATTTTCCAAAATAGCCAAAGGAGGCAGCTTGAATCCCTTCAATATTGCCACCATAAGGGGCAAGGGAGAGGTAATAGGCCAATATTTCATTTTTTGAATATCTTAATTCCAACTGGAGAGCCCGAAAGACCTCGATCAATTTAGCCATTAAGGTACGTTTTCTTCGTTCCAGCATACGGGCTAGTTGCATGGTTATAGTTGATCCACCCGAGACGATGCGATGGGAAAGCAGGTTAGCAACAGCCGCTCGGATAATAGAAAAGGGATTTAGACCAATGTGTTTATAAAAATATTTATCTTCTTGTAAAAGTAGTGTCTTGATGAAAAGGGGAGGGATTTTTGCAAGAGGAACGTGCATCCTGAAGTAATCATCTTTTGAGATAAGCATAGAGAGTAATTGTCCATTATGATCATAAAAACGGTATGCCTGAGGAGGTTTTAGTTTGTTTTTAGGCAGGGGAATAATAATAAGGAGGACTAAAAAAAGTATCCCAGCTACTAACAGAGCGTAAATAAGTCGATATTTAGTTAATAATGACCTCGAAGTGATCATTAATTCTTAGATTTTAAATAGGGGGTATCATTGTTTTAGTTAGATAAATCACTATTAAACCTATACATTATTATTTTAATAAAAAATCAGTTAAATCTAGGGAAGACGTACTAAAGAGAATACACCAGGATATGAAGGAAATCCTGCATAGTATGGATACGTCGGGATACCAGCAGTTCTGCTAACCTCATTTAGAGATGGAAAAATTGATGCTGGTTTACTAAAATTTGAATTTCGTTTATGCCTTATAGCATACAGCGATCAAAATTTCTCAATTCGGCCTCAATAAGTAATTATGGTCGGTCACTTAAGTATAGATTAATAAATGTCATGACAAATGTAAAGCAATATTTATTAATGTCACCCAAAAATCGCTCCAACCATTTTTGGTTAGGTTGATTATCTCGTTGTCTACTGAAAAAAATAGAGAATATAGAAAAATATCAAAAAAAGATGGAACAATAAGGTTTATTTACATCTTTATTTAATATACTATTAAATAAAATCTGATATTTAGAAAATACGATATTTATTTTGGAAAGATGTCTAATGAGGAAAATAAATATGCAAGTTCCTTTAAAAATTACCTTCCGAGGCATTAGCAAAACCAAATCTCTAGAAACATTAATAAATGAAGAGGTCGGTAAACTTAAAAAAGTCTGTGGATACATCATTAGTTTTCATATTGCTATTGAGAGGGCACAAGGACATCACGAAACTGGTAATCCTTGCCGAATAAGAATCGATGTGAGAGTACCTCCAGGGCATGAATTAGTAGCTAAATATGAATCACCTAGAGGTAATATTCATGAAGAGCTTACCCATGATGTAAAACAGGCATTTCAGGCAATGCTTCACCAATTAAAGAAATTAGTTGAGGAACAAAGTCGTGAGGTTAAGGCTCATCCAGCCCAGGAGGTTAACGGGATTATAAGAAAGATATTTAAAGAAAAAGGATATGGTTTTATCCAAGCGCTAGATGAAGATTCCTGTGATATCTATTTTCATCAGAATAGTGTCTTAAACAAGGATTTTGTTAATCTTGAGATTGGGACAGGCGTTCATTATGTTGCGGAGATGGGTGAAAATGGACTTCAGGCAACATCTGTCCATGTAATAAATGGTTAGGTGTTTCCTGCTTATTTTTTACCAAATAACACAGAACTCCCTGGATAAAACAGGTCTAATATCTGGCGATAGGTATATCCATTCTCCGATAAGATAACCGCCTCTTCCTAGCAAAGACCCACTGAGTATTTTTTTATCAATGTCACCCAAGGCACAAGTAATAAATGTATTATGTCAACGATATATAATTCATTGCAAATAAGAGAAATCTTTCGACCTGGAATTTCTAAGATGGTTCGGTAGAAAAGTAAAGACAAATGATTATGCCTTAAAAAATGGAACAAATCTAGGCATCCTTCATTTACTAGTTTACACTTTTAGGGCGTATTCTTTAGAAAACAAAAAAACAAAAATCTTTTAGACACGGATTAACACAGATTTACACGGATTAAAACCTTTTAATTATCGTTAGTTAGACATAATACTTGAT
>JAZDLJ010000032.1:0-5591 GCA_043802115.1 bacterium
ACCATTGTTTGAGCGTAGCGAGTTTTGGTAATTTAGGGAAGTAAGCTTAGAAAATTCAAAAAGGCTCCGCTAACGAACGAAGCAAAGATTTTTGACTTCTCTCCTACTTTAATAAAGATTATTTTGGAAAGATGTCTAATGGATATAAAGCTTTTTTACTTTATACTACTCCAACTTAGGTTTTTCCAAGTGATTGTGTTGGTTAAAACCAGCATGTTAAGGCATAAAGGTATTAAAACACAAAGTTTTTTTAAGATTTTTTTTGTTTTTTCCTTTGTGCCTCTGTGCCTTTGCTACTGTTATGCCTTAACAGTTAGTTACAAAATTAACCTGCATTATTTTAGAAAAACCTAAGTTGGAGTAGTATATATCCATTCTAACTTTATAAGGGGGGGGGGATATGACCAAAGTACTTCTAGTTGATGATGAACCAGATTTTATAGAGACTGTAGATTTTTTTTTAAAAGGGAGTGGATTTGAGGTAATTATAGCCTCCAATGGTAAAGAGGCCTTAGAGAAGGTGCAGAAAGAAAGGCCTGATATAATCCTTATGGATAATATGATGCCAGAGATGGATGGGCTAGAGGCTTGTCGGCTTATAAAGGCTGATTCATCACTGAAATCTATCCCTATTATTATGCTTACTGCTAAAGGACAGAAACAAGATGTAAAAGATGCCCTTGAGGCAGGGGCTAATAATTACATTGTCAAACCTTTTAATCTGCCTGAACTGGTTGAACGCATAAAGAAACACCTTTAAGGAGGCGTATTTACTACTTGGGACGTTCAATTTAGAGACGAAAAAATCTAAGTGGATACAATGAAAAATGAACGAAAATCAAAAAAACATCGAGATCATCATCACCCCAGACAGATTAAGCGCCTACATCAAACTCAAAAAAAACCTTCAAGGCAATAAAGAAGAATTGTTTAGGTTAATAATAACCCAACTTAAAGAAAAAGGAGTTATTGATGGTATCATTAACCAAAAAATTTGGGATTTACTTGCTGACACAAAAATTGGTAAACCAATCCTGGTAGCCAGGATAGATATTGAACAGTTAAAAGGAAAAGATGCCCGCTTAATTTACAAGTTCAGTACCAAGGTGGAAAAAGTCCCAAGATTGCTGGCCGATGGACGAACAGACTATTATGATCTTAGTATAGTTAAAAATATTAAAGCTGGTGATATTTTAGTTGTAAAAGTCCCTCCTGAGTCAGGTAAAAAAGGGATGAGCATCTTTGGTGAAGAAATATTTGGAGAACCTGGTAAAGATATAGAATTGCCTCTTGGGGAAAATACCTATATTGATGACAATGAATTATCTCTGAAAGCAGAGGTCACCGGCCATGTTGTTATTATAAAAAAAAAGGTCTGTGTTGGGAAAATCTTTGTAATCGAAGGAGATGTTGATTTTTCTGTAGGAAGGATAAACTCGTTTGCCCCTGTTTTAGTTACAGGAAATGTTGCCAAAGGTTTCTGTGTTATCTCTGAAGGGGATATTGAAATAGGTGGTAATATCGAGGCCGCCTATATTGAGTCAAAAAAAGGAAGTGTTACAATCAGAGGAACAGTTTATGGTAATAATAAAGGGACTATTTTTGCCTATAACGATATTTTTCTTGCAGATGTCAAAGATTGTGATCTAAAGGCAGGTGGAAAAATTTTAATAGACGGGGAGGTTATCAATTGTGGGATTAAAGCTCAGGGAGATATCTATGCTATAGGTAAAAAAGGTGTTACTGGTGGAGAAATTATAACTAATAAGGTAATCAAAGTAAATTTTGTAAACAAGGGGACCACCTTGGGAATACAAGGATCAAGGGAGGAAAGAGATACCCCTGGAGAGATAATTAAAATTGAAAAAGAGATTAAGATAATACTGAATAAACTAAATAATCTACGTAGAGGTTTAGTGGTTGGTGGGCTAAAAAAGACAGAAAAAGAGAAGATCGTTAATTATTTAGAAGAAAAGGATGCCCTGGATGAACTTGAAAAAAAGTTAATTTTTTTGAAAAAAACAGATACAGAATCATTATTTGAAAATCAAAGGATCGAAATAGTAGGGATGATTAAGGGAGGAGTAAATATCAGGATAGATACCCATAGTTTTTGTACTCAAAATGACATTTTTAACACAATTTTTTATTCTGATGGGAGAGGAATTAAAAAGATGAAGAGGGATGAGTTTTTTAGACAGATGAGGAGATGAAGGCGCTGGTTTTAACTAACCTCAAGCATTTGGAACTCAGGTTAACAACGAAGAACCAGGAACGAGGTTTTTTCATGAAAGTATTAATCGCTGACGATGATCCATTTATCCACGAAATACTAACTGCTAGCTTTACCAATCTAGGAGATGAGACTATTTGTGTAGTAGATGGACAAGAAGCCTGGAAAAAGGTCGAAGAAGATAAAAGTATAAAACTCTGTATCCTTGATTGGATGATGCCTGGGATAGAGGGGATTGAACTTTGCAAGAGGATCCGAAACCTTCAGAGTAATTATTATAAATATATTATCTTTCTTACCTCAAGGACTCATTCTAAAGATATCCTTGAAGGATTAAAAGCTGGGGCAGATGATTACATTATAAAACCTTTTAATCTAGATGAGGTTATCAAACGTATCCTGGTAGGTAGACGGATAATCGCTTTAGAAGATAATCTCTTAAGTATCAAATTCGATCTAGAAAAAAAGAATAAGCGGCTACTGGAACTAAATGAATTAAAATCAAACTTTATTTCCATAGTCTCTCATGAGCTTAGAACCCCTCTTACCTCTATAAAAAATGCGATAACTATTATCCTTGAAGGTCGGACAGGTTCGATAACTAATGATCAGCAAAGGTTTCTCCAAATGGTTGAAAGGAATGCTGAAAGACTAGCCCAAATTATTAATGATCTACTTGATATCTCAGGATTAGAATCAGGGAAAATGGAGCTGAGGTTTCAAAAGATGGAGTTAGCTTCATCACTGGAAATTGCCCTCCAATTACTTAAAAACAACCTTGAAAAAAAGAGTATTATTTTTAAAAATCAAATTCCTCCTAGCCTACCTCAACTCTATGCTGACCCTGCCAGAGTAAGCCAGATACTTATTAAACTTATTGAAAATGCTATTAAATTTATCCCTCCTGACAATGAAATATCTATCTCAGCCAGGAATTTGGAGTTGCCGTTTATTGAGGTCTGTATTTCTGATACAGGAAGAGGTCTCCATCAGGAGGAGTTAAAAAATATCTTTGACAAATTTTATCAGGTCTCAAAGGCAACAACCAGGGAGGTTGGTGGTATTGGACTTGGACTATCCATTATAAAAAAATTGGTAGAACGGCATAAGGGTAAAATTTGGGTAGAAAGTGAGGTTGGCAAAGGAAGTTGTTTTATCTTCACTTTGCCTCGTTGGGAGGAAAATGAAGGATGCCGTTAAAATATTAGTTTTTGCCTTTTATACTACTCCAACTTAGGTTTTTCTTGGTACGTATTTTGCATGCGTTTGTAGAAATCTTTGCTTCGTTCATTGAGTAATCTTTTTGAATTTTCTAAGCTTGCTTCCCTAAATTGCCTAACTCGCTTCGCTCAAACATGGGCAGTTTTTAACGGGAAGCTGTGCTAAGAAAATTTATAAAAAGACTACTAAATAACTCTCTTCAGCAAAATTTCTACTGACGCATGCAAAAATCATGCTAGGAAAAACCTAAGTTGGAGTAGTATAAATGCTATATTTACCAGGAGAGAAGACAGAAATTCGACCTGTATGATTAACTTTGGATTGGCGTATTTTTATCACTGTCGAGTATTTTAATTAAGATTATTTTGGAAAGATGTCTAATCTGTTGAAAATAAAACAATATACTTCTAGGAACCGTAAGTAAGCAACCTAAAACCATCTGATCTATTGTATAATAAATAAGATCTTTGCGAGTCCCAAGCGCCAAGGGTAATCAAGGTCTTTTTTCCCCCATTAACTGATCTGGTATGCATCTCCGGGCTATGGATATGACCTAGGATAATAGTATCAATCCCTTCTTTAAATTTTTTTTCACTAAAAATAATGTAGTTTTGCCATAGTCTCTCCCTTCTTTTTTTACTGGAAGATCCTCTACTTGATTTTGAAATTATAGAGGCGATCCCCCAAGTAAGATCAGGGGGCAACATCATGATAATAAAATTTATCAAATGACTTCTTAGAAGGATGTGTAATAACCTATATCCATAATCTTTTTTATTGAGACCGTTACCATGGGCCAGATAGATCCTGTTTCCATCTATACTTAATTCAGTTTCTTTTGGAAAAATTTGTGCAGAGAGATGTGCTTTAAAAAATGGGCCGATATTGAAGTCATGGTTACCCTCTATATAAAAGATAGATATCCCAAGATCATGAAGCTCTATTAATTTATTAAGGATGGGCAGATATTGGAAAAAAACTACTGATTTGTATCCAAACCAGAAATCAAAGAGATCTCCAAGGATATATAAGCAGGAGAGATTGTGTTTTATTTTATCAAAAAAATTAATTAAGTCTTTTTGGCTGCTATTAGATATTTTTTTTAAATGGGCATCAGCGATAAAAAGTATTTCTTTTTCCATGTAAATGTCTATTATTAAAATGTCAGTTGCTAAAATTTTTTGCTTTTTTTTCTATAGTGTGCTAAATTGCAAAGACGATCTTGCCCCAATTATTTTCCTAAGTGAAAAAGATAATCAGATTAAGCGTATATGTCAAGGAATAAAACAACTTGATGCGGAGGGATTTTTTTAAATTTTAATGATTAACTAACTAATCAACTAATTAACCGTATGTTACAGATTAAGATAGGCAATGTTCAGCTAGAGAATAATCTAATTTTAGCCCCAATGGCAGGAATTACTAATAGGGCATTTCGTTTGCTCACCAAGGGATATGGTTGTGCCTTGGTCTGTTCTGAGATGATAAGTAGTCATGGTTTATTAATGGAAAATAATGGGGCAGTAGAACTTTTAAAGATCGACGAAAGGGAACGACCTATAAGTATTCAGTTATTTGGAGGAGAACCTCGAATTATCTCAGAGGCAGCTAGGATAGTAGAGGCTAGAGGGGCAGACATAGTTGATATTAATATGGGCTGTAGTGTGAAGAAGATTATTAAATCTGGATATGGGGCTGCTTTATTGTTAGAACCTAAGAAGATAGCTCGGATTATTGAAGAAGTTAAAAAAGCGATCAATATACCTTTAACTATAAAGGTTAGGCTGGGCTGGGATGAACGATCAATAAATGTTATGGAGGTTGCCAAGGCTGCTGAGTCAGCGGGGGTGGATGCTATAACTGTCCATGGAAGAACCAGGGCTGCTGGTTTTTCTGGAGAGGCTAATTGGGAAATAGTAGGTATGGTAAAATCAGAGGTAAAGATTCCAGTTATTGTCAATGGAGATATTAAGACGCCTGAAGAAGCCATTAAGGCATTAGATAAGAGTAAGGCGGATGGAGTAATGATTGGGAGAGGTTGTCTGGGAAGGCCATGGTTGTTTTTGCAGATCAAACAATATCTTGAAACAGGTAAATACAATCAGGATATCTCTCCTGAAGAGTATAAAAAGGTTAT
>JAZDLJ010000074.1:0-3498 GCA_043802115.1 bacterium
GTGAGGTATCCCAGGGAGTGGGGAAGCGCCGATCTCTTTTAGTTCTCTTTCAACCGTTAACGGACGTTTTGAACATACAATCAGATCCGCCGGTAATGTAACTCAAAAGATTCACCAACGGCATAAACATGTGAAAGTATACGTTCGTGGCCCCTATGGCAATGGGTGGCCATTGGAGAAAACGAAAGGCAAGAATGTAATTATTGTAGGCGGCGGAATTGGGTTAGCTCCTCTCAAACCTATTATATATTATTTACTTCAAAATAGAGATAATTTCGCCAAGCTATATCTCCTTTATGGCTCAAAAACAGAAAAAGAGATCTTGTTCAAAAATGAACTAGAAAAGTGGTTTAGAACTGATGGAATCTCTGTATTAATCTCTGTTGATAAAATTCAAGAAGAAGATACATCCAAAGATTCCTTGATTAACTGTCAAGGAATGGTCACAATCTTATTTGATAAAATAACTATCCCTCTAGCAGAAACAATAACCTTTGCCTGTGGGCCAGAGGTAATGATGAGATGTGTCGCAAACTATTTAATGTTAGAAGGGCAAGATCCTCAAGATGTATTTATTTCCCTTGAAAGAAATATGAGATGTGGAATTGCTCAGTGTGGGCACTGTCAAATAGGCTCAAGATATGTCTGTAAGGATGGGCCAATATTTTCGTACGCTGAGATCACGAGATATGCTGACACCTTATTATAAGTTCGATGTGTCTATACTACTCCAAGTTAGGTTTTTCTGAGGTAATGCAAGTTAGTTTTGTAACTAGCTGTTTAGGCACAAAGTAGCAAAGGCACAAAGGAAAAAAATAAAAAAAACTTAAAAACTTTGTACCGTAATGCCTTTGTGCCTTAACATACTGGTTTTAACTAACACAATCACTTGAAAAAATCTAAGTTGGAGTAGTATAAAGTGAGCAAAAAATCAAAATTTGAATTACTGGCTAAAGAATGCCTACAGTTGAGGTAGAAACTTTAGCTCACTTTAAACTTTTTATAATTACTGCCATGAAAAAACCACGGATCGGGATATTTAAATATACTTGTTGTGCAGGATGCGAATTCCAGTTGATCTATTTCCAAAAACATATAAAAGAGACGCTCGAATCAATAGATATTTTATATTGCCGAATGTTGCAATCAGGCGGGATAGAAGATGGCCCATTTGATGTCGCTCTTATTGAAGGCGCAATAACAGAGGAGTGGCAGGCGGATCAATTAAAAAAAGTTAGAAGGAATAGTACCTATCTTATCCCTATTGGTTCCTGTGCGGTTTGTGGAGGGATCCCCGCAATCAAAAATAATACCCAGGAATCAGACATAGAAAAGAGGGTTTATGAAGACACCTCTCTAATTCATTCTATTAAGGCTTCTCCCATAGATCAATATGTAAAGGTAGATGGGTATATTAAAGGTTGTCCAATGGGAGAAAGAGACTTGCAAGAGTTTGTTCTATCCTTACTAATGAATAAAAAACCTGATTTTTTAAAGTATTGCGTGTGTGTAGAATGTAAATTAAAGGGGAATATCTGTGTGTTAGTCGCTTATAACGAACCATGTATGGGACCTGTTACCAATGCAGGTTGTGGCGCCCTTTGTCCCAGCAATAATCGGGCTTGTTATTCCTGCTGGGGGCCAATGGATGATGCAAATTCAAAGGCCTTAGCCAGAAAATTTTCTAGGATGGGTTTAAGTCAAGAAGATATCTTTCGAAGATTTACTGAATTCGGTCAACCAACAGAAAAATTTCAGCAGGGAGCACTTGCAGTATGAGCCATAATCTACCAATAAATATAGATATCAATTACCTAGCCAGAGTTGAAGGGGAAGCCTCCCTAAGCATAGATTTAGATAAAGAGTTAGGGATTAAACTAAAGGTCTTTGAACCACCCAGATTTTTTGAAGGATTTTTGGTTGGAAGAAAATATGATGAGGTTGGTGACATCGTCTCAAGGATATGCGGAATATGTCCTGTCTCTCATATGACTACAGCAATTCAGGCTGTTGAAAAGGCCATGGATATTAAGGTAAGTGAGCAGACTATTGTCTTACGAAAGATCATGTCAATAAGCCAAATAGTTGCAAGCCATCTAATTCATCTTTATATGTTAGCAATGCCTGATTATTATGGATACAGTGGCATCCCTGCAATGCTCTCTAATTTTAATGAGGAAGTAGGACGTATTTTGAAGATCAAAGAGGTAATAAATAAATTAACCGGGCTTATCGGGGGAAGGGCATTGCATCCTGTAACCTCTCTACCTGGTGGTTTTACTAGTACTCCTAGTGATAAAGATATAAAAGCCTTTCTGAAATTATTAAATGGTATAAAACAAGATGCTGTTGAGGTTGTAAAAGATATTTTTAGGTTTAAGGTGCCTGATTTTCATTCGGATTCAGAATATGCTGCCCTGGATAGTGATGATGAAGAGTATGCAATAAATGGAGGCAGGCTTGTTTCTTCTCAAGGACTAAATATAAAAATTGAGGATTACAGGGAGTATTTTAAGGAATCACAGGTTAAATATGCCTTTACAAAGCCCTCAATTATAAAAAGGTATTCTTCATTCATGGTTGGGGCGCTAGCAAGACTAAATATTAAATTTGACAAATTATTAAATGAAACAAAGGCAATTGCGCAGGAGACAGGATTTAGTTTACCAAATGATAATCCTTTTTATAATAATCTAGCTCAAAGTCTAGAGGTAGTAGATGGGATAGAGCGTTGTATAAGATTAATAGAATCCCATTCCTTTAAAGATGAAGAATTTCATGTAGAGATTAATGAAGGAGAAGGTAGTTCTATGACAGAGGCCCCTCGTGGTCTTTTATATCACAGGTACCGAATAGACCAAAAAGGGGTAGTAGAAGAGGCTGATATTGTCACCCCGACTTCCCACAATTTTTTAAATATTGAAAAAGATCTGAAAAACCTGATTAAAGAGAACATCCATCAACAGAAAGCAGACCTGATTTTACTTAGTGAACAGTTAGTTAGGGCATATGACCCTTGTTTCTCATGTTCGGTTCATTAAAATCAGGACATTAACAATGTCAGATTTCGCCTCTTCTGCAATCTGTGACCAAAAATAGTAGTGGCAACCAACAATACCAGATTTACCTCCTTACAAATCTACCAGATTAATGATAAAATCTAAAATATCTCAGCGAAGAATCAATCTCCGCGATTTCACCCAGAATTGCTGGCATCAGTGCCTTAACATGGTGGTTTGAACTAACACAATCACTTGGAAAAACCTAAGTTAGAGTACATCAATTCTGGGTGAATGTTAAATTCTTATTCATTCAAACAGTTAGTCCTAATTTGCAAACTTTTTTATCGTAAAATTTGGCATCCTTCATTTACTAGTTTACACTTTTAGGGAGTATTCTTTAGAAAGCAAAAAAACAAAAAACTTTTTAGACACGGATTAACACAGATTTACACGGATTAAAACCTTTTAATTAGCGTTAGTTAGATATAATACTTAA
>JAZDLJ010000089.1:0-6463 GCA_043802115.1 bacterium
TAAGTATTATATCTAACTAACGCTAATTAAAAGGTTTTAATCCGTGTAAATCTGTGTTAATCCGTGTCTAAAAAGTTTTTTGTTTTTTTTGCTTTCTAAAGAATACGCCCTAAAAGTGTAAACTAGTAAATGAAGGATGCCTTTTAGTTCATTATTTATCTTTCTGAATTAATTTAAAATGTTCAAGGTAACCATAAATAATTTCGATAAAACCTTATACATCGGGATAGCAAAAAGTGTAGTATTACCTTCAACTGAGGGCGAACTTGCTGTCTTAGATTTCCATCAGCCAATAATCTGCCGGTTAACTAAAGGAACGATACAGATAGAACACAAATGGTCAATAAAGGTTAAGGATGGCCTTGTGAGTTTCTCAGGAGATAAGTTAGAGGCAATAGTGGAGATATGAATACCATTACTATTATTCTTGTTATCTTTATAGGCACCCTGGGACCGTGTTTAATTATTGCTCATGTAGGTTATGGGGCAGTACACGCCCTAAGTCGCAATCCGCTGTCTGCTCCCAAGATTTTTTTGTCAATGATTATCACTTTTTTATTTGCAGAGTCTATTGCTGTGATTGCTTTATTAGTTCTATTTAATATATTTAAGTAACTGGAAAAAAGGAGCATTATGTTTAGTTGGTTTCTTATTATCATCCCAGTCATTACCATCATTATTGTTATTGTCCTCTTTAAAACGCTTTTTTCTCACCATTTATCATCAGCCCTAAGAAAGTTGCAAAATCTCCATCAAGACAACATCGAAAAAGAAATCGCCCTAAATGCTGAGATCGAACTAGCTAAGAAAGAACGTGAAGAAGGAGTAATTAAAGGCAGACAAGAGGCTATTCAAATAAGACAACAAGCCAAAGAAGAGACTGATAAACTACGTGAAGAAAGTTCAACCAAAGCACGCCAAGAAGCCGAACGGATCATCGAACTTGCTAAAGAAGAGGCTAGTAGATTAAAGATGCAAAGAGAAAAGGAGGTAAAAAACGAGGTTATAGTATTAGCTATTGAACTTTTAAGACGATTTTTTTCAACAAATAATTACCAACAAATTAATCAGGTAATTTTAGATGAATTTAAAGACACTATGACAGGGATAGACATTGCTAATAAACAAGGTGTTCCGTTTAAAAAGGTTTATATTATTTCTGCCATTCCAATATCCGATGTTCAAAAAGAAAATATAAAAGCTATAATTCAAAGTAAGGTTAATTATCAACTTGAATTCGAAGAAAAAGTAGACAACAATATTATTGCTGGTTTAATCGTTCGCTTGGGTGATCTAGAACTAGATGGAAGCATCCAAACTAAACTTCAACGAATTGTACAGAATATTGAATACAGATAAAACAAACAAATTGCCTAACTCGCTTCGCTCAAACAGAGGCAATTTTACGGGAAGCTGCGCTAAGAAAATTTACAAAAAGCCTACTAAATACTCGCTCAGCAAAATATTGGAGGCACATCTTACTTAAAAAAACTCAAAATTAGAATTGCTGATCCAGTACTCAGATTAAAATTGCTGAAATAATCATTGAGTATCTGCCAGTAATATATTAAAATAAATTAGAGTCTTATTCTGCCTGATAAGAAAAAAACTACTTAAAAAAAATCTGATTATACTACTCCAACTTAGATTTTTCCAAGTGATTGTGTTGGTTAAAACCAGCATGTTAAGGTATAAAGACATTGAAACACAAAGTCTTTTAAGATTTTTTTTGTTTTTTCCTTTGTGCCTCTGTGCCTTTGCTACTTTGTGCCTTAACAGTTAGTTACAAAATCAACCTGCATTATTTTAGGAAAACCTAAGTTGGAGTAGTATATAACGGACTTAGGGTAACTACTCCCCTAAATCCGTTATAATCAGAAAAAATTAAACCTTCAAAAGGGATTCTGTATGATCACTAAAGAAGAAATTTTAACCTACATAAATCAATCTACTTCTCGTCCTCTTACTATAAAGGAATTGATAGGACATTTCAAGATATCTTCAGAAGAGCGTCATACCTTTAAGTCTATAATCCTTGAACTAATTCAATCCGGACAGCTTATAAAAATAAAGGGGGAAAGGATAGGTTCGCCGCCAAAAATGGATCTTGTAGTAGGCAAATTAGAGGTTAATCCAGGGGGGTATGGCTTTGTTATTCCTGAACTCTCCACTTTTGGTTCTGATATTTATGTAGGAAAAGGGAATATGATAGGTGCCCTTGACGGAGATAAGGTGGTTGTGAGGATTGAACATAAACCTGTTAATCAAAAACCCGAAGGAAAAATTATTCGAATTGTTGAAAGGGCGCGGAAAAAAATTGTTGGAGAATTTGTCTCTAAACGGAAATATAATTATATTACCCCTTATGATACTCATATTAAAGAAGACCTTATTATTTTAAAAAAAAATACGGGAGGGGCGAAGGATGGACAGATTGTTGTAGCTGATATTGTCGATTATCCTGGTAAACATACCATGTTTACTGGACGAGTTGTTAGTATCCTGGGAGAAAAGGACAATCCAAGGTTAGATACTGATATCGTAATCTATGATCATGAATTGCCGTATGAGTTTCCAAAAGATGTCTTGGAGGAGGCAAAAAGATGCCCAACCAAGATTGATAGTGAAGAGTTAGCCAACAGGCTTGATCTAAGAGAAATGAATACTGTTACAATTGATGGGGAACATGCTCGGGACTTTGATGATGCTGTTTCTATTGAACGGTTAACAAGCGGACATTTTCGTTTAGGTGTCCATATTGCCGATGTGAGCTATTATATCCCCATAGATGGGGCTATTGATCAAGAGGCATTTTTAAGAGGTACCAGCGTTTATTTCCCTGACAAGGTTATCCCAATGCTCCCCTTTGAATTATCTAATGAGATATGTAGTCTTAAACCTGATGAAGATCGACTGTGTCTATCTATCTTTATGGAGTTTGACATCAGGGGAAATATGCTTAACTATGAGATTAACGATACAGTAATTCGGAGTAAGGCCAGATTGACCTATACAATTGTAAAAAAGATCCTACTCGATAAAGATCCAGAATTATCCAGGGAGTTTGAACCATTTGTTGAAGACCTCGATCTAATGTTAATGTTGTGCAATATCCTCATGAAAAGGAGACAAACTAAAGGATATATTGATTTTGACCTACCAGAGCCTGAGGTAATTATTGATCTTGCAGGAGAGACAGAGGATATTATCAGAAGGGAGAGAAATATTGCACATCAACTTATCGAGCATTTTATGATCTCAGCTAATGTGGCTGCTGCTCAATTTATGTCTTCTCAGGAGTTACCATTTATCTATCGTACCCATGAACCTCCAGATAAGCTTAAGTTAGCAGAATTTGGTAATTTTATTAAGGTATTTGGTTATCAAGACCTTGGCCAAGATAAAAAGATTAGTCCCATGACCCTGCAATCGCTTTTAAATAAGGTAAAAAATAAGCCAGAAGAATTATTAATTAGCATATATATGCTTCGTTCAATGAAACAGGCTAGATATACAGTCGAAAATAGTGGTCATTTTGCCCTGGGCCTGGAGGCTTATACCCACTTTACCTCGCCCATCAGGCGTTATCCAGATCTAATGGTTCATAGATTGATTAGAGATGTAAAAAGGTCTCAGTATGGGATAATTAAAAGAAGGGATGTTGATTCTTATCTTAGCAAGATTGCCCAACACAGTTCAACCAGGGAAAGGGCATCTGCTCAGGCAGAATCCGATGTTGTCGAGATTAAACGGGTAAGATTTATGAAAAACAAACTCGGAGAGGAGTACGAGGGGATTATAAGTGATGTAATTCCATCTGGTTTTTTTGTTGAATTAAAAGAGATTTTTGTTAGAGGATTGGTACACGTTTCTACTATAGCAGATGATTACTATATCTATTTGGAAAAGTTAAAGGTACTTAAAGGAAGGAAGAATAAACGTGTCTTTAGGATTGGAGATGAGATTAAGGTAAGGGTTGATCGGGTGGATATTGAGAGACGACAGATTGATTTTTCACTGGTGTAACTTTTTATGAATACAGAAAAAGGAAAACAAATCCAAAAGATGTTTTCTTCCATCGCCCATAGATACGATCTGCTTAATCATTTATTAAGTATGGGATTTGATGTTGGCTGGAGGAAGTTTACTGTAAATCAGGTCTTGAGTTCAAAGGATAATAAGGTCTTAGATCTATGCTGTGGTACAGGGGATTTATCTATTGCCTTAGCTAACGGCCTCAATGAAAAGGGATCGGTAACAGGTCTTGATTTTTGTAAAGAGATGGTCGATCTAGCGACTGAAAAGACAAGGGAAACTGGTTTAGCTGGAAAGATTTCTTATCTAATTGGCAAGGCTGAAGAGCTTCCTTTCCCTGACGGATATTTCGATGCTGTAACTATTGCCTTTGGGATACGGAACGTCCCAGATCGAGATATGGCCTTAAGGGAGATGTATAGGGTAATTAAAAAAGATGGAAGGATCGCTATCCTTGAATTAACCAATCCGCAGTCTTATCTGTTCAGGAAGATATATTGTTTTTATTTTCATAATATTGTTCCCCTTATTGGAGGACTAATCTCTGGAAATTCTTATGCCTATAGTTATCTTCCCGATTCTGTTTTAAAATTTCCTTCGCCTAAGATGCTTAAAAAGATTATGGAAGATAATGGACTTACTAATATAACTTATCGTAATCTTACCTTTGGGATTGTTTCAGTACATTTGTCGGTTAAGAATTAGGTGTTCCTATAATAGACATCTTTCCAAAATAAATACTCTATTCTCTAGGGCACGAGGAGACAAAAATTTTGCTGGAGTGAGTTATTTAGTTGGCTTTTTGTAAATTTTATTAGCACAGATTCCCGTAAAATTACCTCTGTTTGAGCGAAGCGAGTTAGGCAATTTAGGGAAGTAGGCTTAGAAAATTCAAAAAGACTACTCTAATGAACGAAGCAAAGATTTTTGTCTTCCTACGCCTTGCAAGATTAATTTGGAAAGATGTCTAATTAAAACGTATAGAAATTTTCATTTTTCACTCTTAATAGCCTCTCCCGTTGCCTTTGTCAGATTAACAATAATATCCCATTCAGCTTTAATAAATCTCATTGAACTTGCCCAAACATTCTCTTCTGTACTTTGGTAACTGTAACCCTTCTTAATCATTCGTTCATAAATTTGAAGGGCATGTTCAACAGAATTTTTAATTGAGAATCGGTCGGCTGTTTTTCTAGCGTTTTTTTCTAAGAGTTCTCTCTTTTCCCTTGGTAATGTTGCAATCCATTGTAAGGCGGCAGAAAATTTATTTATATCTTCCGAGACTAGCAACCTTCCATTATAGCCGTCCCTTACTACCTCCCATATCCCATATCCATCTAGGGCTATTACTGGTTTTCCAGCTCCCATAGCTTCAGCCAGGACTATCCCTTGTGTTTCAGTTTGAGAGGCAAAGATAAATACATCTATTGCATGATATCCATCCACTAATTTCTGGCCATCAAGGCTGCCTGCCCAATGCACACGTTTATCCAATCGCGATTGTCTAAAAAAATCTTTTAACTCGTTCTCCTGAGGGCCTCTACCAACTATAAGAAAATGAGAGAGGGGTTCTTTTTCCATAAAAGAGACAACTGCCTTAGACATAAATCCCAGATTTTTTTCAGTTGCAATCCTGCTGACAAAACCAACGACAAAGGCATTGGATGGGATATTTAATAATTTCCGAACGTTATTGCCATCTCCTTTACAAAATTGTTCTACATCGATTCCAGTTGGGATCACCTCAATAGGTGTCTCTATCCCTCTCTTCCGTAGTATATAAGCTACGCTCTCACTTGGGGCAAAGACATAATCACAGAGATTGGCATAGCCGGTTGAAAGGGCTATAACAAATCTTTTTAGCGCCAGGGAATCACCTGGGACGTAATGAGTATATTTTTCATAGAAGGTATGAAAGGTAAAGATTAGAGGAATTTTATTGGCAGACGCTATTCTAAAAGCAGTATCCCCAATAATGAATGGGTGGTGGGAATGGATAATATCGGCCTTAAAATTTTTCAAAAAATCAGAGAGTTCTCTATGAATAGGCAAGGCTAGTGAGAAATCTGTACCATTAAAATGTTGGATGGCTGGGACACGAATAACATCAACCTCATTTTCAGGCATATTTTCAAAGCTGGGGGCAATAATGATTACCCTGTGCCCTAGTTTTCGGTATTCATTAGTAAATAGTTCTACAGATCTCTCAACCCCTCCAACAAAAGGGGTGAAGGTATTTGTCATCATTAGGATGTTCATAATTAATATAGGGTGAGTAGGTGTAACCATTAGACATCTTTCCAAAATAAATACCGTATTCTCTAAGCATCTAGAGGCAAAAGAAGACAAAAATTTTGCTGTAGTGAGTTATTAGTAGGCTTTTTGTAAATTTTCTTAGTGCAGCTTCCCGTAAAATTGCCTCTGTTTG
>JAZDLJ010000106.1:0-15331 GCA_043802115.1 bacterium
GAAAGGGCGAAATAAATTAATGGATAGCGTTCCCTTTTTTTATTTCGCCCTTACAGGGCTTGATAATTGTGATGGTTCCTCACCCAGGGCGTTGCCCTGGGCTAGTATATAACGCCCTTTCAGGGCTAAAAACAAAACCTGATTAAATTCTAACTTAATTTTGTTACCATGAAATTTGAAGAGGATACAAAAATTGCCTCTTCTGCAATTTGTGACCAAAAAAGGTAAAAAATATTAATTAAGTTGGGGACGCTGTCCCTAACCCCCTGGGATTTATCGTTTTATGGAGTGATATAATTTTTTAAAATTGTTTGTATATTGTGCTTTCTGTGGACGCCAGGAGGAGCGAAGCCACAAATAGCCGTCCCCCTTTGCCCTCTTCCCTTTTATCGCACATGGAGGCATAGATAACCCGCTTCCTATGCCCAATCATCCTTCAAAGTGAGACCAACTTACTAATGGAATACATTACCTTAACCCACCCTTTATAGATAATCTTTAAAAAAATGTAACCTGAAAAACTAAAGATGCTGTAATGTCATCTTTTTGGTCACAAATTGCAGATGAACCAAAAAATTACACTTGTAACGGGTATGAAGTAAAAAAACTACTTTATACCCGTTACAAGTGTAATTATTCATAAACTAAGGTACTAACTATCTTTTTTACCACTCGACTAGCAACACTTATTTCAGTTTTAGAACCTACACCAACAAGACTATTAAACCAATTTTTACCAGTTTCAGTACGGGTTACTGTCCATATTATTGTCCCTGTTTCAACTTCTAACATTCTCACTGAAATGCAAACTTCAGGATAAGGATTTTGTCCTGTCCTAGTCATTTCGTATTGATCAACAGAACCCAAGATTACAGCCTGTACCCCTAAATTATTACCAATCTTTTGGGCAATTTCAGTACTAACTGTATCTGTAGTACGAATACCCTCTGTCTCTAAAACCTTCTGTAATTCTCCTAATTCCACTATATCTATTGTTCTTGTTGAGAGTAATTCAGTAACAAACATATTTCTCACCCTATCTCCTGAAAATTTATCATTAGTTAGATTGGCAAAAGGCATAACAGCTACTTTTTTTATGTATTTAAAATTTGTATTTGGGTGTATGTATACTTTTTGGATATTACTACTACAACCTATTGTAAGAATAATAAAACTTATCCATCCAAAAAATGATAAGTATTTAACAACTCGACGATCTGACATATAATAATCCTCCTTAAATTTTATTATCATTCATAAGCTGCTATACTACTCCAACTTAGGTTTTTCTAACTAATTGTATTAATTAAATATAGTAGCATAAAGTAAAAAGTAGCAGAGGCACAGAGGCACAGAGGCACAGAGGCACAGAGGAAAAACAAAAAAACCTTAATAACTTTGTGCCTCAGTGCCTTAACCTACTGATCTTTAACTAACCTAACAGGTCTTACCTAGGCTAATAGTTACCAAGAAAAACCTAAGTTGGAGTAGTATATCTTATTTTTCATTGGATTATATCCGTATTACTTTATATTATTTTACAGTAAGTTGTCAAGTTAAAAACAGTACGTTTAACAGGCATAAAGTAAAAAACAACTTTATGCCTGTTAAACGTACATCCCCCCATTCACATGAATCACCTGGCCAGTAATATAACCTGCAGCCTCTGAACATAAAAAAGCAATTACTTCTGCGATATCACTTACTGACCCAAACCTCTTTAATGGTATCTGTCTTAACATCTCTTCCTTTACATTATCTGGTAGGACTTTGGTCATCTCTGTATCAATAAACCCAGGGGCTATGGCATTCACTGTTATATTACGAGAGGCTAACTCTTTGGCTATAGTCTTAGTTAAACCAATCAAGCCTGCCTTTGATGCCGAATAATTTGCTTGCCCAGCATTTCCCATTGCCCCTACAACAGAAGATATATTTATTATCCTTCCACTTTCTTTCTTCATCATAGGTCTGGTAACAGCCTTAATACAGTTAAATGCCCCTCCTAAATTGATATTTAAAACCAGATCCCAATCTTCTCTCTTCATCCGCATTATTAAATTATCCCTTGTTACCCCAGCATTATTTATCAATATATCTATCTGGCCAAATTTCTCCACTGTTTTTTTAATCATAGCCTCTACTTCATCTAGTTTAGAGATATCTACCTTATAGGATAATACTGCTACACCCTTACCTTCTATTTCCTTGCAAGTTTGATTTAAAGACTCCTGATCTAGGTCAGCAAGGACTATATTTGCTCCTCTTTCAGCTAACACTAGGGCAATTGCCTTTCCAATACCTCTTCCTCCTCCAGTAACAATAGCCACCTTATTTTTTAGATTCATTGCACTCCTCCCTTAGGTATTGGAAATTAATAAATAAAACACCTTCAGCATGTTAGCTTAAAAATCGCTTCAGTTATTTATTTCCAACCCCTTATGAAAAAATTTCAAATTTTAAAGTATGCTTCATTTTTAGGCAAAAGAAACAGCATCTATACAAACAAATTTTTTATCCTCTTCAAAAAGTAAGGTAATAATGTTTAGGGCAATTTTTTTTTAGTCTTTAGCCCTGAAAGGGCGTTATATATCAGCCCTGGGCTAGTATATAACGCCCTTTCAGGGCTAAAAACAAAACCTGGTTAAATTCTAACTTAATTTAGTTACCATGAAATTTGAAGAAGAACCAAATTTTCTTGGTTTTGCTTCACCATGAACCATGCAACAAATCTTTTCTGTTGTCTCACGACTATACTACTCCAACTTCGGTTTTCCTAAAATAATGCAGGTTAATTTTGTAACTAACTGTTAAGGCACAAAGGAAAAAACAAAAAAAATTTTAAAAAAACTTTGTGTTTCAATGCCTTTATGCCTTAAGATGCTGGTTTTAACCAACACAATAACTTGGAAAAACCTAAGTTGGAGTAGTATAAAAATCTCACCGCATCATATACAAATGATTTTAAGCAGCTTCTAACTTTTTAATATCCTCTTGATTGCTAATGCTCACAACCTTAGCCTTCCGATCAATCCTCTTCATTAACCCACTCAAAATATTTCCTGGCCCAATTTCTAGAAAAAGGTCAACCCCGGAATCTAATAAATATTTCATAGAATCTTCCCAATAAACAGATGAGATAAGTTGATTTTTTAAACTATCAACAACTTCATCTTTTGATCTTAATTCCTTGGCATCACAATTCCTAATGAGTTTAATCTCCGGGTCTCTAAACTCAATGCCTTTTAGATATTCATCAAGCCTGTCCATTGCTGGCTTCATTAATAGACAATGAGAAGGAACGCCTACGGCGAGATTAACTACCCTAGTCGCACCCTGTTCTAAAGCAATTCGCCCTAACTCTTCAACTTTAGTCTTCATACCCGATATTACAACCTGTTTTGGGCAATTAAAATTTGCAGGTGATACCTCTTCTGGTTTATATTGTTTACACAATTCAATGATCGTTTCTCTTTTCAATCCTAAAATAGCTGCCATCCCACCTTGACCAACAGGGACTGCCGCTTGCATATATTCAGCCCTTTTTTTAGCTAAAAGAACGGCTGGTTGAAAATCTAACACCCTTGCCGCTACTAAGGCAGAATATTCTCCTAAACTATGACCAGCTACAAATTCAGGTTTAATTGAAAGGGCTTCAACGGATCTCATTATAGCTATACTAGTGGTTAAGACTGCCGGTTGGGCATGAACAGTATTATTAAGAAGGTCTTCAGGCCCTTTAAAACAGGTTTCTGAAATTCTATAACCTAATGTCGCATCAGCCTGTTCATATACCTCCCTGGCTAGTTCTGAGGTATTATATAATTCTTCTCCCATCCCTACTTTTTGTGATCCCTGTCCTGGAAATAAAAAAGCTATCTTCATATAAAAAAATCCGTTGTTAATTATTAAGAATTAGAAAAAAAATATTTATTCCTTGACTTATCAATCTATACTTAATTTTTTAATGATATGTTTTGCGAGGTTCTCCTTGATTTCTCGATGCCTTGGAATAGGTTGACAAATCTTTGTAACAGAATTTTGGTACCAATCATGTCTACCCCCATTTCTAATTAAAACGCATCCCATCTTTTCAATCTGTTTAAGCAAATCTATCCGTTTCATGCTATTTCAAGTTCTGCAAGATGATGAACATTAGATATATGTCCGTTAGTAACTTCTTTATAAATATCTATTAAATTTAACTTTAATTCCTCTAACGTTTCCCCTTGTGTCATATAGTCTGGAAACTCCTCTAAATAACCAACATACATTTCATCCTCTTTATAATAAATAAATTTTTGTCTTTCCATTAACGACCATCCCTCCTTCTTGATGCTACTTAACTTTTTCTTTTTACGATAACACTTCCTTAAACCTTCTAGTCAACGCAGGCACTACCGTAAACACATCCCCCACGATCCCATAAGTAGCAACACTAAAAATCGGGGCGTCAGGATCTTTGTTAATAGCTATAATTACCTCTGAAGATTGCATCCCAACAAGATGCTGAACTGCCCCAGAGATCCCACAAGCAATGTATAACTTCGGACAAACTGTCTTTCCTGTCTGGCCTACCTGATGGGAATATTGGATCCAGCCTGAATCAACAGCTGCCCTTGAAGCTCCGACTGCCCCACCTAAGGTCAAGGCTAGATCTTCAACAAGAGAAAAATTTTTAGGTTCACATAACCCACGTCCTCCTGAGACTATTATATCTGCCTCAGCAATATTCACTGTTTTACAAACCTCTTCCACAAACTCAACAAAATTCGTCCTACAGGAAAGATCTACATTACTTATAGATTCTTTTATAACCTCACCTTGCCTATTTGAATCATAGTTCATCTTCTTCATAACCTTTGGTCTGACTGTTGCCATTTGGGGTCTATGATTTGGACAAATAATAGTAGCCATTATGTTACCGCCAAAAGCTGGTCTTGTCTGCAACAATAACTTTTTCTCATTATCTATTTCTAATGATGTACAATCCGCGCAAAGTCCTGTCTTAATCTTAGTAGCTACCTTTGGGATAAAAGACCTTCCAATAGAGGTTGCTCCAGCTAAGACAATCTCAGGGGTATATTTTTTTATTAAATAGGTTAAGGCTTCTGCATAGGGATCATCATGGAACTGTTTTAACCGTTCATCGTCAATTAGATAGACTTTATCTGCACCATAACCAATAAGTTCCGTAGCTTGGTCATCAATATTATACCCTAGTAAAACCGCACATAGGTGGGTATTTAGTTGCCTGGATAATTTTCTCCCCTCGCCTAGGAGTTCATAAGATACACTGTTAATCTTTCCATTAAACTGCTCTGCAAAAATCCAAACATCACCTAAAGATGTCTGATTAGAAATTTTTCCATCTTCAACTGAAGAAAATTTATCATCTTCTTTAAAAATAGCCCCCGATTTACATGAATCAATACATGCATTACATAAGGCGCAGTTATCATTAATGACAGCTACCTTATCCTTAATCTCAATTGCATTATATAAACAAAAAGAGAGACACTTTTTACATCCCACACATTTTTCAGCAATAATCTTAATGCTCATGTTAACTCCTTTATCTTTTTCTCATCCTCTCAACTTCTCAACTTCTTAATTTCTTATCTTCTATCTTTTCAACCATCTTTTTCAATTCCTTAATTGTCTTGTAAAGTTCAGGTAATTTTCGGTACAATACCTCTGATTCATGCCATTTATCTACTGGCATACCAATAAAACCTGCTATTTTTGAACCAGGCTTTACGGTCTTTGAAACACCACCCCTTCCTGCTACCATCGTATTATCACCAATATTAATATGTCCTACAGCCGCTGCTTGTCCACCCATTACAACATTCTTTCCTACCGTTGTACTTCCAGAAATACCGGATTGAGCAGCAATTGCCGTGCCTTCTCCTACTACAACATTATGGGCTAATTGGACCAGATTATCAATCTTTGCACCTCTTTTAATAATTGTCTGACCTAAACTCCCACGATCAATAGTAACATTTGCCCCTATTTCTACCTCATCTTCTATAATGACTTTGCCCACCTGAGGTATTTTATAAAATGCCTTCCCATCATGGGCATATCCAAATCCATCGCTACCAATCACTGTTCCACTATGAATTCTTACCTTGGAACCAATAATTGTCTGACAATAAATAGAGACATTTGAAAAGATAACCGTCTCATTACCTATAGTACATTCATCTCCTATATAGACATGGGGATAGACTACGGCCTTATCTTCGATGGTTACATTCTTTCCTATATAAGTATAAGGATATATAGTAACATCTTTACCTATTCGACAGTCTTTACCAATTACACTCTTATCACTTATGCCTGGTATCTCTTCTTCAGTCTTATAGAATAATTCTATAACCTTGGCTAAGGCTAAGTATGGATTTTGACAACGAATAACTGGTTTGGTTGCCTTACTAATATTTTTTGGAATAAGGACAACTGAGGCATTAGTTGTCTCAAGAGATGAGGTATACTTAGGGTTGTGTAAAAAGGTAATATCACCCTCCTTGGCCTCATTGATACCTGAAACACCTTGGACTAAAATCGACGGATCACCTTCAAGTTCTCCTCTTACTAGATTTGCTATGTATTCGAGTGTATAAGTCATGTTAAATGGGTTACCTACTTTCTTTGTTTATCTAAAACCTCTGCAATTTTATTTGTTATGTCATATTGTGGATCAGCATAAACGATACCACTTCCGTTCATCTGATATATAAACAGATAACCATCTTCCTGACCTACTTTATCTATTATCTTCTGTAACTTCTCATTAAATTTAATTAATTCTTTCTTTTCTATATTAGTTAATTCTACTTGACCATCCTCAAACATCCTTTTGGCATCAAGCTCTCCCCTCCTGATCTCTTCCTCTATCTTAATCTTAGCCTCACTTTGTAAAGCAAATCCTTTTTTTTCTAATTCCTCTTTTTTCTTCTTTATACTATCTACTAACTCGTTATAATTTTTTTGTTTCTTTTCTTTCACATATTGTAAAGAAGTCTTCATTTTCTTACCTGTTTCTGACATATCTATTATTTTTTTATAATCAAAATACCCCTGTTTAGTCTTTTCAGCACACTCCCCCATACTACTCCTAAAAAAACTAAAACCCACTAATACTCCTGCTGCCAATGCTAATTGGATAGTTAATAATACCTTAAAACCTGACCTACTATTCTTCTTTTTCATTGTTAATCTCCTTTCTTTTACGTTTTCAGCGAGAATAAAGTAGCTTTTTTATTTTTTTCTCTGTGCCTTTGCTACTTTGTGCCTAAACAGTTAGTTACAAAATTAACCTGCATTATTTTAGAAAAACCGAAGTTAGAGTATACTACTCCAACTTCGGTTTTTCCAAGTGATTGTGTTAGTTAAAACCAGTATATTAAGACATAACGGCACTACAGTACAAAATTTTTAGGTTTTTTTTATTTTTTTCCTTTGTGCCTCTGTGCCTTTGCTACTTTGTGCCTAAACAGCTAGTTACAAAACTAACTTGCATTACCTCAGAAAAACCTAACTTGGAGTAGTATAATATATACCCCCTACCAAACTCTTGGTTTAAATTCCATCTCATTTAAAAATTTTACACTATTCCCACTCTCAACAATTACAAGCAATCCCTTCTTAAAGGCATATGTAGCTGCTTCCTGCTCAACCACTATACCTCCTATTGCTCCTACCAGCTTTCTATCCCGATATTCGGAGAAAAATGTCTTAAACTTACTCAGTCTCTTTATATGGCCATTCACATGCTCAATCCTTAATGTGCTTTTAGCCTCGATCAATACTGCGTATTCTCCATTTATACCTAATATATCTATCTCCATAGTCTCGCCAGATTTACGACTCCTTGCCCGTGGATAGACCCTGCTAATCTCAATCCCTCGTTCCTTAAAAAGTCTCTCCACTGCTGGTAAGATTAATCCTTCTACAAATTTACCCCATTTTCCAGTGAGATCATCTACTGACCTCGTTGCCTTTTCAACTGCAATCTCCATTTGTTTAAATCTCTCTTCTAATATCCTATCAGTCTCTCTAATCCTCTCACCTGTCTCTTCAAGCTTCCTGCTTGTCTCCTTAAACCTCTCATCTGTCTCTTTAAACCTCTCACCTGTCTCTTTAAACCTCTCACCTGTCTCCTTAAACCTCTCATCTGTCTCCTTAAACCTCTTGCTCAGCATTCTATCGGTCTCTTTAAAAAGTTTCCAAATCTCTTGAAAATTTCTTTCTGTTTCAGGTGCTTTCATAATATTTCACCTCCCAACAAATTCATTTCCTTCTCCTAATTGTATAATAATTGTAACAGTTTAGCTCTTTACAAAAAAAATAAAACATAAAGGTCATACTTTTAACTCCCAAAGGCTATAAAATAAAAAACAATTTTATAGCCTTTGGGAGTTAAAAGTATGACCCAATTGTAAAATGCCATCTTGTTGAAGGCTCATAATCCTCCTTATTTAGGTTATATCCATAATCAAGCTTAACTGGTCCAAGAGGTGTATTAACCCTCATCCCCATCCCAGTCCCATATCTTAAAGAAGAAAGGTTGTAACTCTCACCTGAACTATATACATTCCCAGCATCAAAAAAAACTGCAAGGGTTAAAGGACCATATACAGGATAATATAATTCTGTATTAAAAATTAGCCTCTTATCTCCTCCAATTGTAATACCCTCCTCATCTCTTGGCCCTATTGAATCCTCCCTAAATCCTCTGATAGTCGTCGCTCCTCCGGCCTTAAACTTTTCAAACAAAGGCAAAGATCTTCCAGAATGGCCACCAGCATACGCTATTTGACTATGAAAAGAAAAGGTGAGCTTTTTTGATATCGGTTTTATAGGTATATACCAATTAGAATCAAAGTAAGTCTTATAAAAATAGTTATCTCCTCCTAGATATCCTCCTGCATATTCATAGGAAAGTCTATTTCTGGAACCACTCATTGGAAGTAATCTATTATCTCTTGTGTCTCGCGCTAAAGAAAACACTTGACTACTTGTTACGCTAACTCCAGATGCATTTCTAATTGCCTCTGATACATCTAGTAACAAATCAAATACCTCAACTGTCTCATAAAGATATGTATAATTAAATTTAACATATTCTGCTACGGGATAGCCTAACCGTAAATCCCCACCTCTCCTACTAACTGTATAACTACGGTTTTCATCAATTTTATAATAGATATCTGTACCCATGGCTAATTGTGTATCAAAGAGATAAGGCTCAGTAAAACTTACGTTATATGTCTGTCTTTTAGTACCCACTTGAGCTGCTAGATTAAATCTTTGACCTAGACCAAATAAATTTTCAATAGTAAAATCAAATGTCCCAAAAAGTCTATCAACACTACTATAACCTAGACCAACAGAGATTGTATTTGTATTTCTTTCCAGGACATCAATAAGTAAAGTAAGCTCATTTTCACCATCATCATTTTGACTCATATCCTCAATCTGTGGTTTTATATCCACCTTCTCAAAATATCCAAGGTTGTTAAGTTGTTGGATACTTCTTTTCAAATTCACACTATCAAATATATCACCTTCCATAACCTTTAATTCTCTTCTGATAACCTTATCTCTAGTCTTATTATTACCCTTTATCTCAATTCTATCAACAAAAACAACCTCCCCTTCGTGAATCTCAATAGCTATGTTTACAATCTTTTCTTTCTTTTTATCCTCTGTTATTAAAGGAACAGCATTAACAAAAATATAACCTTTTTCTGCATATTTTTCTTCCAACTTATTAATATCCTGCCGAAGCTGACCACGATTATAAATATCACCTGTCTTTAAAAAAATGTCTTTTATAATCTCCTCCGTAGTAAATATTGTATTTCCCTGGACACTTATCTCTCCTACACTATATTGCTCTCCTTCATATATTGGGATTACAATATACATCTCTTGTTTATCTTCATTAATCTTAACTTCAGGTTCATATGCCTTAGCCTGAATATAGCCATGGTTATTATAGAAATCCAATATACTATCCATATCCTGCTCAAACTGATCTTTTTTTAATACCCCAGAAGAGGTTAAAAAAGAGAATAATGACTTTATCTTAGTTGAAAGTTGACCTTCCAGTATCTCATCAGGAAATACCTCATTCCCCTCAAATATAATCCTTCTAACATATATTTTTCTACCTTCTTTTATATTAAACATTACCTTTACAGTAGCCTCATTAATCTTATCAATTTGATAAGAAATATCTGCTAGATAATATCCACTATCACTATAAAATATTTTTATTGAGACGACATCCTCTTCCAAAGTTGTTTTACTTACTATAGAACCAATGGCGCTTTTAACCTTTTCTTTTATCTTCTCTTCATCTAATTTTTCATTACCCTGGAAGATCAACTCTCTTATTATCGGTCTTTCTATAACAATAAAAGTTACAGTAATTCCACCTTCAAAGGTCTCTACATCAATCTGAATATCCTGAAAGAAACCGAGTTTATAGATACTCATTAGGTCATCTCTTAATTTCCAGGGAGAAAATTTATCTCCAACTTTATTCTTTATATGATGAATTATTGTATTTGTCTCTATCTTTTTATTACCTTTAATGATTATCTTCTTTATTTCAACGGAATCTTCAGGGGTAGCCAGTTTTGGTATAAAAATTAGTAAGGTAAAAATTAGGAAAATACTGATGAGTCGATAGGGGGATAAATTATTTGAATTATAAAATATGGATGTCTTATTTATCATTCAACAGGTCCTTTATAATATCGAACACTTCTCGCTAAATAGGGAATTCTTGTGCAATTTGTCTTCCAAATTTTAGGCCTCTTCTGCAATTTGTGACCAAAAAATTATTGTATTTATTATTTTAATTTGATTTGGATGACTCTGTCCTCCAAACCTCCTAGGATTTATCGCTTTTAAGGGTAATTTTAAATAGGAGCAAAAAGATTTTTAAAAAAAATTTATTTTTTGCATACCTTGTGATATTATAATCTCACTCCTGCAGAGGATAGAGCAACGCAGCGATAAATCTCAGGGGCTTGGGGACAGCGTCCCCAAATTTTCTTTGGACGTCAGCATAAGCGAAGCCTCAAATTAAAAAAACCCCATAGTATACTACTCCAACTTAGGTTTTTCTAACTAATTGTATTAATTAAATATAGTAGCATAAAGTAAAAAGTAGCAAAGGCACTGAGGCATAAAGGCACAGAGGAAAAACAAAAAAACCTTAAAAACTTTGTGCCTCAGTGCCTCAGTGCCTCAGTGCCTCAGTGCCTCAGTGCCTCAGTGCCTCAGTGCCTTTGTGCCTTAACCTACTGATCTTTAACTAACCTAACAGGTCTTACCTAGGCTAATAGTTACCAAGAAAAACCTAAGTTGGAGTAGTATAACCAAAACTAGAAAAACCAAAAAACTACACTTTCAACAGAGATAAAGTAAAAAGCAACTTTATCTCTGTTGAAAGTGTAATTTCCCCTTTTTTACCCCAATATTAATCGTCCCTTTTCCGCTTCCACTCCCACAATAAGACTTTTGGAGCAATTCTTCGGCTAGGGTATCCTCTATATTTTTTTCAATCATTCTCCGCATCTGTCTTGCTCCATAAAGAGGATTAAAACCTTCTTTTATCAGCCATTCAATAGCAGAATCGCTTACTTTAATTGCTAACTCCTTTTCCATAAGCCTTTGATTAACCTCTTTTACTAATATCTCAACAATCTTTTTAATATCTTTGGAACTTAGGCTATGGAAAACAATAAGTTCATCTACCCTATTTAAAAACTCTGGATTAAAGGTGTTTTTTAATCCATCCATCACTCGGGATTTCATTTTTTCATGGTCATTTTTATCTTTAGATTGATTAAAACCTATTGAACCTTGTTTCTCAATAAATCTCATCCCTATATTAGATGTCATTATAATAATTGTATTTTTAAAATTTATCGTTTTTCCTGTACTATCTGTAAGATGGCCATCTTCTAGTACTTGAAGGAGGATGTTAAAGATATCAGGATGGGCCTTTTCTATCTCATCTAATAGTACTATGGAATAGGGTTTACGTCGAACCTTTTCGGTTAACTGACCTCCTTCCTCATAACCCACATAACCAGGAGGAGCGCCTACTAATCTGGAAACTGCAAACTTTTCTGCATATTCAGACATATCCAAACGAATTAATGAATCCTCGTCTCCAAATAAAAAATCTGCCAGGGCCTTAGCCAATTCAGTTTTTCCAACGCCTGTAGGGCCTAAAAAAATAAAAGAGCCAACAGGTCTTTTGGGATCTTTTAACCCCATCCGGGATCGTCTTATAGCCCTCGAAACTATATTTATAGCATCATCCTGACCAACAATCCTTTTATGTAACTCCTCTTCCATTCTTTTTAATCTTTCTGATTCTCTTTCTTCCAGTTTATACAGAGGTATGCCAGTTGCTCTTGCAACCACATAAGCTACATCCTCTTTAGAGAGAGCTGTAACCTTATCTTTTTGCTTTTCACGCCAACTTTTTGTCCGGGAATCTAAATTAATCCTTAATCTCTTTTCCTTATCTCTCAATTCTGCTGCCTTTTCAAATTCTTGTCTCCTAATTGCAGATTCCTTTTCTTTAGAAACGAAATTAATCTCCTTTTCCAATCCCTTTAAATTATCTGGTAAGGTTGTCATTTTAAGCCTTGCCCTCGAACCAGCTTCATCAATTACATCAATCGCTTTATCAGGTAAAAATCTATCGCTAACATATCTAGTTGATAACTTAACAGCAAATTCGATTGCCTCATCAGTTATCTTTACACAATGATGAGCCTCATACTTATCTCTTAATCCCTTTATAATTTCAATTGCTTCCGCAATATTAGGTTCTTTTACCATAATTATCTGAAATCTTCTTTCCAGGGCTCCGTCTTTTTCAATGTATTTTCTGTATTCATTTAAAGTAGTAGCTCCAACACATTGTAACTCTCCTCTTGAAAGGACAGGCTTTAACATATTTGAGGCATCTATTGAACCTTCGGCAGCACCTGCACCTACTAAAGTGTGGATTTCATCAATAAATAAGACTACATTATTTGATTGCAATATCTCCTTAATTACCGTCTTTAATCTTTCTTCAAATTGTCCTCTATATTTTGTCCCGGCAACTAATAAACCCATATCCAAGGTAACTATCCTCTTATGAAGAAGTACCTCAGGGACTGTCCCATCTATAATCCTTTGAGCTAAACCCTCAACTACAGCGGTTTTGCCAACCCCTGGTTCACCAACTAAGATTGGATTATTTTTTGTCCGTCTGCTTAATATTTGAATTATCCTTTCTATTTCAGTTTCTCTCCCAATAACAGGGTCCAGTCTTTGTTCTTTAGCCATTACAGTTAAATCTTTACCAAATTCATCCAGGGCTGGTGTCCTCCCTCTTGGGTGACTCTGACTCGATTGTCCTTGATCCAAAACTTCTAATATCTTTTTCCTTGCTTCAATAACATCCACCCTTAAATCATATAATACGCTAGCAGCAATCCCACCTTCTTCTCTAACCAGACCAAGTAAAAGATGTTCTGTCCCAATATAATTATGTCCCATTGTTCGAGCTTCCTCAATGGCCAGCTCTAAAACTCTTTTTGCCCTTGGAGTAAAAGGTATTTCAGACAGGGTTAATTTACCAGTTCCACCACCTACACGACGTTCTACCTCAATTCTTACATCATCCAGTTGGGCGCCAAATCTTTGAAGAACTATAACTGCAGTCCCAGTACCCTCTCTAAGGATACCAAGAAGGATATGCTCGGTTCCAAGGTAATCATGTTTTAATCTTCCAGATTCTTCCCTGGCTAAAATTACAACCTTTCTGGCTCTTTCAGTAAATCTTTCAAACATATAAAACCCCCATTTTGAATGATGAAGTCATTTATCTAACTTCATCATTCAATAATTGTTCTTTAATAACTTGCGCCCTGTAAGTATCAAGATCAAGTGTTAATAATTGTTGTTGCATTACCTTGATTAAATGGGCATTTTGAATATTAATAATGAGATCGTCTATTGCCGATAAGGATATCTTACTACTAACAAAACCTACCATCCTTGCTACCCTCAGCCTTGATAAATGCTCAACCGCAGTAATCATAGAAATTTTTTCTGATTTAGTCAATGTATAATATGTTTTTATAAAAATTTTTTCTAAATCTAAAACCTTTGTTTTCACCTTCTCTTGGAAAAGCTTCTCTTCTCTTTGCAAGATACATTCTACTACTTCATGAAAATCCTTTAATAACTCTTCCTCAGACTTACCAAGGGTAATCTTATTAAAAAGGGTATAAAAATATCCATAATGCTTGTTTTTATACTTAAACATAGGATTCATAGTCCAACCTAAATAATTAATATCAGTAATTAGCTTATTTATACTTTTAGATATACTTAAAGCAGGAAGATGAAGATCTATTGCTATTCTTAAACCAGTCCCTATCCTTTTAATTGATGGACCTAAATAACCCCATTCATCAAAAAAAGCATACCCAAGTTCATCAGACAGACTATTGGCAACCTTTTGCATGACTAGCCAGTTGGAATCTAAATTACAAAGATGTCCCATCATCTGAAATTTTATATGATCTTCTCCATTAATAATTAAATTTAAATTATAAGGCGCTATTTTTATTAAATTTTCCCCCCAACGAGGTTCCTCAAATAGTTCATCTTCATCCCCTTCGATCAACCTTCTCTCCTTTAAAAGTTCTACTTCTGCTAAAGTTAAGTTCGTTATATTAATTATGCAAACTTGAGGGATACCATGTCTTCTATAGATAGCAGTTATTATCTTTTGAGAGATATCCTTCAATTGGTCATTAGTGGCTTGATGTGGAAAGGGGAAATTAGATAAATTTCTATATAGGCTTAGTTTACTTCTTACTATTAAATTTGATCTGTCGATATGAACTTCCATTAAAAAAACTTCCCTCCTTAGATATCAGCAACTTGTGACCAAAAAAATTATTGTATACTACTCCAACTTAGGTTTTTCCAAGTGATTGTGTTAGTTAAAACCAGTACATTAAGGTACAAAGGCACTACAGTACAAAGTTTTTAAGTTTTTTTTATTTTTTTCCTTTGTGCCTCTGTGCCTTTGCTACTTTGTGCCTAAACAGCTAGTTACAAAACTAACTTGCATTACCTCAGAAAAACCTAACTTGGAGTAGTATATTTATTATTTCAATTTGACTTGGATGACTCTGCCCTCCAAACCTCCTGGGATTTATCGCTTTTAAGGGTAATTTTAAATAGGAGCAAAAAGGATTTTTTTTAAATTTATTTTTTTGCA
>JAZDLJ010000119.1:0-3793 GCA_043802115.1 bacterium
ACCTGATTATATCGGATTTAGGAAAACTGCTCCCCTAAATCCGATATAATCAGTATTTTTTTACTAATATCTTTTTCACTCGATCCCGTACCCCAAAAATATCCAAGATAAATTTTATACCTAGTATGGTAACATGATAAACATAAAATTTGGTAGTTTCAAAAACAACTTCAGGATGTCTCTTAAAATTGGTTTTAAAACAAACCCAATAATACCTTCTGTCTAACTTATCTTTATATCTTCTAAACTCCTTTTTAAATTTACCTTTATCCATTGTCATATAATGATTATCATGCATCCAAAAATAATCATTTAAATTATTACTAATTTGGCCTTTAGCTTTTAATTCAGCATAAATTTGGCTCCCTGGAAGAGGAACACATTTATTAAATCCTACAACCTCTGCTTGTATCTTTTCCATAAAGGAAATTGTCTTAAAAAAATCCTCTTCTGTTTCTTCTGGCATTCCAACAATGATATTAGCTAAAACCCTTAACCCAACCCTTTTGGTTAATTGAGCGATTTCAATATTCTTTTCTACAGTGGACTTTTTATTCATTCTATCTAAGGTAAGCTGCGAACCTGATTCAAAGCCATATTCTACCTGAATACAACCTGCTGATTTCATTTTTTCTAATAAACTAACATCCACTGCATTAACATGTAATTGAGCACACCAGACTATCTTTTTATTCAGGTCCCTGTTAATAAAGGCATCACAAATCTGATGCGCCCTCTTTTTATCACTTAAAAACATATCTTCTGCAAAATAAATCCCTTCTACTTTATATTCATCAATTAACTCTTCAACTTCCTGAATTACATGTTCTACTGAATGAAATCTCACTTTTTTCCCAAATACAGATGCACCTGCACAAAAAATACACTTAAAAGGACACCCCCTGGAACTGACAACGTGGGTACCTTTTAATTTGATTCCCCGTATAATTTGAGATGAATCCTGGAGATAAAATTTCATATCCAGCAAATGTCTGGCTGGTCTCCCTAAATCATCCAGATTTAAACAAGGATTTCTTCTTTCATTTACTTGAAATTTATCTCCCTCTCGATAAGCGATGCCTTTTATATTTGAATAATCTTTTCGTTCAGACAATTCTAACATTGTCAGTTCACCCTCTCCCAGGCTTATTAAATCAATAAAGGGGGTAGAACTTAAAACTTCTTCAGGTAAAATACTGGCATGAGTACCTCCTAAAACAACAATACACTCTGGTAAAATTTCCTTGATTAAGGCTGAGGTATGGAAGGCATCAGAAATTAAATAAGTAGTTGCAGTTATACCAACAATCTCTGGTCTTAACCTGGATAATGTATCTCTAGTAATACAATCGACCTTTTCTTGATTAAGATTACTACTAAATTTAATAGCACTCCGATCGATAATACTTACCTGACATCCATTCTTTTCTAGAACAGATGCAATGTAGGCTATCCCTAAAGGAGGCCATAGTCCTTGACTCTGAGGAGGAGCTGGATTTATTAGACATATCTTCATAAAGTCCCTGCGATCTCTTAGTTATCTAATTCTTTGTACAATTCTAAAGTCTCTTGAGCCATCTTTTCCCAAGAAAATTTAGAGGCCCTTTTAATACCCTTATCCACATATTCTCTCCTTAGATTAATATTACCTAATGTCAGTTTAATTTTATAGGCCAATTCCTCGCTATTCCTAGGCGTAAATAACAGCGCTGCCCCTCCTGTGATTTCCTTAAATACCGGGATATCTGAGGTGACCACAGGGATACCACATTTCATTGCCTCTAAGACAGGTATTCCAAAGCCCTCATAAACAGAGGGATAAACGAAAAGCTCTGCCCCCTGATAAAGTTTAAGGAGGTCTTCATCTGAGATATATCCAATAAATAATACCTCATCCTTAACCCCTGTCTTCTGGCAAAAGGCCTTTAATATCTGAAAATAGTCTGTCATTCCACCAACGATAACTAAAAGATAGTCAGCATATCTCTTGTCCTCAGCTCTTAACTTCATAAATGCCTCAATTAAGGTCTCATAATTTTTTCTTGGTCCAATAGTACTTGTTGATAGGATGTATTTCTTCCGAATATTATATTTTTCTTTTATTACATTAATGTCTAATCTTTCTACCTCGTTTTTACATGGAGCATAATTAGGATTGGTACCATGATATATTGCTTTTATCTTTGACTCAGGAATATCTAAAATATTCATCAGTTCATGCTTTACACTTCCAGAAACAGTTATTATTTTATCCGCTATTTTTACAGAATGTTTAATCTTTGTTTGCATACGTTCAGAAAAACACACATGTTCCGAAGAATACTGATAATGTTCAGGGTGAAGAAAAACATCCAGATCGTGGATAGTAACAACATATTTACACAACATCTTTATTTTAGGTAAGACAAAATCTGGCGAATGAAAAACTTTTATCTTATTTCTTAAAAAAAAGTATGGGAAATAAACATTATAATTGTATAATTTATATAATTTTCTTAATCTACTATTTTCTTCTCTTCGTTCCAATAAAAAAAATTTATTAGCAGTTATATCTATTTTTTTTAGATAATTAATCAGGTTATTAATATAAGTACCTACGCCTGTCTTTTGTCCTTTTGCTGAATATGTATCAATAGAAATTTTCATGATAATGTTGTACAGGTAATTATTATCTGACCAGCGATTCCAGGAAGATAATTTCCACCTTTAATAGCAATTTTCTTGATCCAATAAGGGATAAATCTATTGTGCATTGGTAAAGGTAAATTACAACCATGATAAGAAAGGATATTAAAACCATTTTCATTCAATTGATCTTTTATAGCCTTTGCTGTGTAAACACGTATGTGACCTGCGCCACCTGCTTTGTATTCAGCATAACGAGGATAACCGCCAAAAAGCATTTTTATCCTATTTGATAAACAGGCTATATTAGGCAGGCTCATGACTAAAATGCCTTTATTTTTTAATACCCTCTTAATCTCTTGAAGAAAGAAATCTGTATCATATAAATGTTCAATTATCTCAGCTGCAATCACACAATCAAAAAAATTAGAGTGAAATGGTAATCCCTTATCCAAATCTGCTAATATAGCTTTTACTTTTTTCCCTTGTGCCCTTTTACAAGGCTCAACATATCCTTCTACTCCAAACACGCTTCTTTGATCAATAAATTGAGAGGCAAGTGTTCCATCAAAACACCCTATATCTAATAACCTTCCGTGGGGATCATGCGAAAATCGATTAATAGCATTAATAATCTTTTTGTAATAAACCTTATTAAGGTCAATATGATAATCTTCATATGATGATTTTCTTGGGTATGTTTGAATTTTTGAATCCATATTATCTTGTGGATATAACCCTCCTAGATTCTGTTCCAAGTTTTTCCTTCTCTAAGATTTCTAACAATGATGCCTTCAAGGTTGGATAAATTGCGCCTCAGATTTTATCATTATAGACATCCTTCCTTGTAAACTCCTTTACCTTCCCTTCACAATGATAACTTTTTAAACTTAAAGGAATTCTTTTTTTGTCTTCTATCCCTAAATTCATTAACTGAATAATTTCCCCTAATTCCACTAGTTGTGGAGATTGAAAATTATCTAACTCTTTAATCCCATGTTTACCAGTTGTAACTTCGATATCTAATAATATCAAAAAGTTAATGACTAGAGATGTCAAATTACGTATAAGAAATTTTATAAAAATAAATTATATTTTATAAAATCAAGTAGTTAACTAATTTAGTTTATATACGCAACTATTTGATAATAATGGAACATTTTTTTCT
>JAZDLJ010000148.1:0-5155 GCA_043802115.1 bacterium
GGTAATCTCCTGGATATGGGAGTAAAGTTCCTCCTGGATTACGTTGCTGATAATTATCCTATCCTCTAACTCATTTAAACTAGCTACCCTGCTGATGTCATAATTATCAAAGAAATCAACCTCAAAGCCAGGAAGGGAATTAGTTACCCGCAGGTATAAAGAATTATCAGGATCAACTTTTTCAAAAAGTAAGGTTGGCCGGGTATGACGAGAAGTCCCTTCAATGTGCTGATAACCTTTATATTGGATGGAGATGTTATTGAGATAAGAATAAAAGAGAGAGAGGTATTTCTCTAAATCTTTTGGTTTCAATTGAGTTACAAATAGATTAATATTTGAAAAATTTTCTCCAACAGGGTGAACCTCGAAGATTTGACCATTTACAAAGACATGAGTCTCATTCAAAAAGAGTGTGTTTGGGAAATCTTTTCCTTGGTGAATAAGAAAAATTTTAGCTACTAATTGATCTTCCCCCTCTATTCTCAGTATTAAATCTGCTTTGCCCTCTACAAAATGAATAGGATTGAGGTCTGAATCCACAAAATTATTACATCTTTGCAGCTCCCATAATAAAAAATCATACTCTGAAAGATATATCCTGTCATGAGGTTTTTCCCAATCAATCAAAAAACTATTTTTTTCTCTAATACTTTCAATTGACCTCAGGGTATCTCTGATATGTCCGCTATAATGCCGATAATCAGTCTCTATTTCATTCTGTTTTTTATCCACAATCCTAATATATGCCCCCATCTCATTAAATTTAAGTTGAAAAAAAATATCAGGGACAGATTGTCGAGGTTTATCAATTGATGGAGTTTTTTTGAGTTTTTCGAAGACATTTATTTGTTTATTTAACATCTTTTATTTATTATCTCCTTGAAATAATTAAGGATAAGATAAAATATTATACAACAAATTGTTAGCTTTGTCATTAAAAAAATTACTATTAGTACAATTAAATTTATTTACCTTGTCCTTAAGACACATTCCGCATCTAATTTTTTGTCTTCTTTTGCCTCTAGATACTTAGAGAATACGGTATTTATTTTGGAAAGATGTCTATTGCAATGACAGAAAAGGACATCCACTTCCCCCTTTCTCTTAAATTTTTCATATTTTTAAAATTCAAAATAAGAATTGCTGGAAGTTGGTGATCTACCTTGACATTGATAATATATTCTTGTAATATTGCCAGTTAAGGGAGTTGTTTTTTGATGCCTACAATAGGATTAATAAGTTTAGGATGTGCAAAAAATACCGTTGACTCAGAGATAATTTTAGGATTATTAAGTAAGGCCGATTATAAAATTATAGATGATTTAGAGCAAGCTGAGATTCTCATTGTTAATACCTGTGCCTTTATAAACGAAGCCAAACAGGAATCTATTGACACAATCTTAGAATTAGCGGGTTTTAAAAATGAAGGTAAGTGTAAATTTTTAATTGTTGCTGGTTGTCTTAGCCAGAGATACAAAGAAAAACTTTTAGAAGAGATTCCTGAGATTGATGCAATTCTTGGTACAGGAAATTTGTTATCTGTAAATGAGCTATGTTTTAATCTTTTAAATAATAATCGATCTTTTCCAAGGATAATAGTATCTGATAAAGTAGATTTTATTTATGATCATAACCCTCCTCGATATAGAAAACCACACTCATCCGTAGTGTATATTAAAATAGCTGAAGGGTGCAATAATAGATGCTCTTTTTGTATTATCCCTAAATTAAGAGGTTGTTATCGGAGTAGATTTATTGATTCTATTGTGACTGAAGCAAGACAATTAGTAGATGATGGAGTACGGGAGATTAATCTTATTGCTCAGGATACTACTTATTTTGGTAGAGATTTAGGAATTAAAAATGGCTTGGTAAAGTTACTGGAAGATTTAGTCGAAATAAAAGGTAACTTTTGGATTAGATTGCTTTATGCAAATCCTTTCCATATATCAGAAGAATTATTAGATATTATCTCTAAAAAAGAAAAAATATGTAATTATTTGGATATCCCTATACAACACATAAATGATGTCCTATTAAGGGAGATGAAAAGAGGTGGAACTCGAGAGGAAATTCAAACTTTAGTAAAAAAAATTAGAACTTATATACCAGATATCTCTTTAAGAACCACAGTAATGGTTGGTTTTCCTGGAGAAACAAATGAACAATTTGAAGAATTAATGAATTTTGTAGAAGATGTAAAATTTGACCGTCTTGGGATTTTTAAATATTCAAAGGAAGAGGGCACTGAGGTTGCGAATAAAAAAGTCCGATTCATTTCCGAAAAAGTAAAGGAAGAGAGGTATAATAGGATAATGGGTCTACAAACCCATATTTCAGAAAATAAAAATTTGAAATTAATAGGGAAGATACAAAAGGTATTAATTGACAGATGTTCAGGTGAGGAGCTCAAGCCCAAAAGAGACCTAAGGAAGAATGAAGAACGAAGGACAAAGAACGATAAACAGGTATTTTCAGTATTTGAGGGACGTAGTTATGCGAGCGCTCCTGAAGTAGACGGGGTAGCATATATTATAGATGAACTAGGAGATATTAAAATTGGAGATTTTTATAATGTTAAAATAACAGAAGCTTTTACTTATGATGTAATGGGAGTAAAATCATGAATATTGAGCAAGGTAGGACCAGATTTATAGATAAAAAAGTTTGGGCTATTGGTGGGGGTAAGGGAGGGGTAGGGAAGACTTTTTTAGCTGCAAATATTAGTATAGTTTTAGCCTTGCTTGGGAAAAGGGTAACAGTAGTTGATGCTGATCTGGGAGGAGCTAATTTACATTCATGTCTAGGTGTTACTCGTCCATCATATACACTAACCGATTTTATATATAATCATAAAGAGAATATAGAAGATGTCTTAATCCAGACTTCAATAAAAAATTTAAAATTGATAAGTGGGGCAAGTGGTATCTTAGGGGCCGCTGATCCAAGAGAAGATCAAAAGGATAAATATCTGGAAAGTATAAAAAAGATAAAATCAGATATTGTAGTTATAGATGTAGGGGCAGGTACCTATAATAATGTAATAGATTTTTTTATTGCCTCTGATCAAGGGATATTAGTAGTTGGCCCAGAAGCGACCTCTATTGAGAATGTTTATAGTTTTATTAAGAATTGCGTCTACCGAAAGATGCTGAAGGCATGTGAAAATAATCAAAAAGTAGCGGATTTAATTGAACATGCAAAATATCCCTATCATGGCAAAGGTATAAAGACAGTTAATGAATTTTTAGCGCTTCTTAATCAGGAAGATAAAACAGCCACTAAAATTTGCAAGAGGGTCTTGCAAAATTTTCGTCCTATATTAATAGTCAATTTTGTTAGGGAAAAAAACGATATCCAGGTGGGGTATGGCATAAAAAAAGTAGTGGAAAAATATTTAAACATTTATATAGATTTTAGAGAGTATACTGTTGATTATGATGAGCATGTAGTTAGGGCTATGAAGACGATTAAGCCATTAGTGATTGAGTATCCTAAAAGTAGAGTGTCAAGTTGCATTTTTGATATTGTTATTAATCTGATGGGGTATGAAGGTGCTGCTATAAAGTATGCTGAAGGAAAACTTAAGAAGGAATTAAAGTTATTGCGGAAGGTTTGGTAACGTTTGCAAATGGTCTAAAGTAGTTTTTTTACTTTAGACCCTTTGCAAACGTTATTTTTAATACATCAAACGAATAGAAAATAGTCTTTTTTATTTTCTATTCGTTTGATGTATTATTTTTTAAGCTGTGTTGGTTTAGATGAAATCGGACTTTTCTTCGATTTGAGATAGCGAAAAAAATAAAAAGATTATCTATAGAGGGTGATTGAAGGTTATGTATTCCATCAGCAAGTTGATTTCACTTTGAGGGATTATTGGGCAAAGGAAGTTGGTTTATATCTATGCCTCCATATGGAATAAAAGGGGAGTGGGCAAAGGGGGACGGCTATTTGAGGCTTCGCTTTTACTGGCGTCCACAAAAAGTAAGATTTGCAAAAAATAGGAGAAAAAGCTATTACTATAAAAGCACCACGGTTCAGATGTAGCGTTAAATTTTGAAAGGATAACTCTTGCAACAGATATTAAGTAAAAGAAATACTTTAACCTGTGCAAGTATAAAATTTTGGAGGTAGATTAAGTGATTATTGAAACAGACCTTGAAAATGATGGCCGTTGGATAGCAGAAATTAAAGATTTACCAGGTGTAATGGGTTACGGGCAAAATCGTGAAGAGGCAATTTCCAAAGTAGAAACCTTGGCTCTTCGTGTGATAGCAGATCGTCTTGAACATGGGGAATTGATTCCAGAATTAGATGATCTTTTTGCGGTGACAGCATGAGCCAATGGTCGTCTATAAAGGCACGTCGTGTTCTATCCGCACTTTTGCGTATTGGATGGAGTATTAAACGTCATGATAAAACATCACACAAAATTCTTTCTAGGCAAGGATGGAAGGATTATGTTTTTGCCTTTCATGATAATGAAGAAATTGGCCCTCGTATGCTTGCTCGTATAGCTAAACATACAGGATTAACTGCGGATGATTTATAATAGGTAGAAAAGATGAACCCAAGTTTAGGAAACATCAATAAAAACCTAATCAAAAAATTACAAGAAGACATCGGCAATGATGAGAAGCCTTTTCTTAGAATAGCTGAAAAACTAAATATAACAGAGGAAGAGGTAATTCAACAAACAAAGAAACTATTAGAAAAAGGGATTATCCGTAGATTTGGTGCAGTCTTAAGACATAATCAGGCAGGCATGGAAGTGAATGTGATGAGTGTTTGGAAGGTAGCTGAAAGTGATGTCGAAAGAGTCGGGAATATAATGGCTGGTTTCTCTGAGGTAAGTCATTGCTACGAAAGACCAGTCTTTGCCTCATGGCCTTACAATCTATATGCCATGATTCATGGACATAATAATGATGAGTGTGAAGATGTTGTTCAACGAATAGCTAAGGCTTCGGGTATTAGTGAATATAAGCTGTTGTGTAGTATTAAAGAATTTAAAAAGGATAGTATGAGATATTATTAAGGTGTTCACTTAAAAATGATATTAAATACTAGACATCTTTCCAAAATAAATACCGTATTCTCTAAGTATCTAGAGGCAAAAGAAGACAAAAATTTTGTTGTAGTGAGTTATTAGTAG
>JAZDLJ010000150.1:0-6399 GCA_043802115.1 bacterium
TCCTCGACTGTGACAGCGCCGACCATATCTTCTCCCACAGCAATTAATTGACTAAATAAATCATCCCTATCTATTTTTCGTTGACGAAGTAAACCTTCAAGCTGTAATCCTTCGGGTAGTAGGCCATCAAAAAAAGGAGGGAATTGGTGAAACATATAGGTCTTATTAAATAAAGACATAGTAAGGGAAATGGGGTGGCCTTTATAATTATCATCATAGACAAAAGAATATGCCTTCCCCTTTTTGATTTCTTCAAGGGTACCTGCAAAATTCCCCTGCATAAAAACTTTAGCCTTTTGCATCTTTCTTTTCTCCCACCTTTTTAAAGGTTAGACAAAATTATTTAAAAACTATTATAGAATTTCAGTAAATATAGATTTTCAGAAAAATAATTACAAAATAATAGAAGATTAGATTAGAACATTTTGTTGAGCGCCATAGGGAGACTTTTTGTAAATTTTCTTAGCGAAGCTTTCCGTTAAAAATTGCCATTGTCTGAGCGTAGCGAGTTTTGGCAATTTAGGAAAGCGAGCTTAGAAAATTTACAAAGACTGCCTGTCAAGCGAAACAAAGATGTCCTAATCTCATCAAATAAATTGTAAATAATTTTCTGAAAATCTATAGTCAGTAAATCCCTTAGTAAATTTTCGGTCATGAGATTACAACAACCTGACCTCAAAAATAATGAACCACAGAGTTAAAATAGAATGTTTTTAGAAAATGGATAAAAATTTAATATCGTACCCGATAAAAAAATCAACACAATGAGGTTATTTTTCATAATTATATTCTTAACTGGATGATACCTTTTCAAAGTCATATCGATCCGTTCCTAAAAATTAGTCAAAATTAGCAAAGAACCTTTGCGACCATTCGTGAGACCATTTTTCCAATAGCCCCACAAGCAGTCAAACCAGGAGATTCGATTCCTATAAGATTAATTAAACCTTCCAAACCAAGATCAGCTTCTTCCCTAATGATAAAATCTTTAACTGGATCATGAGGGCCTTGAAGCTTTGGTCTGATTCCAGCCATATCAGGGATTACATATTCTTTTTCAAGATTAGGGATAATCTTTTTAGCAGCAAGATAGAAATCATTTTGTCTTTTTGTGTTCACCTTATAATCAATATGATCAACATATTCAATGTCCGGCCCAAATTTTAATCTTGCTCCCATATCCAAAGTAGCATGGACTCCTAGGCCAACACAATTTTCATGAGGAAGAGGATAGACTAGCATTTTAAGCGGAGATGGCTTTGAATATGAAAAATAATTACCTTTACAAAAATGGATACGATATCCCTTTTCGTCAATATTAATCCCTGAAAGTTCAGCAACCTTATCAGAAAATAAACCTGCACAGTTTATAACCACTCTTGAGAGAAAGCGGTATTCGTCATTCTTTAATCCTATTACAAAATTGTCTTTTTCTTTACTAAGTAGATTCACTTCACTTTTGTAGACAATCTCAACCCCTCTTGATTCTGCCTGATGAATAAAGTGTTTCATTAGGGCATGAGAGTCGATGATTCCTGTAGAAGGTGAATATATCCCTGCTATCGCATTGGTACTGGTTTCAAATTTCTGGATATCAAGTCGGTCAAGAATTTTAAGTCCGTTCACTCCATTTTCAGAGGCGCGGTGAAAAAGCGGTTCTAGTGAATTCAGTTCAGAATCATGGGTAGCTATAATTAACTTACCAAGGCGTTTATAAGGGATAGAATATTTTTTAGCTCTACTGTATAAATAGTTAGCACCTTCAAGACATAATTTTAGTTTTAATGAATCTTTTGGGTAATAGATTCCAGCATGAATTACTTCGCTATTACGGCTACTTGTTTCTTGACCAAAGCTTTCATTTTTTTCTAATAGAAAGATATCCTCGTAATCTTTGGATAACTCGGCAGCAATGGCAAGACCAATCACACCAGCACCAATTATTGTTATTTTAACTTTATCCATTATAGCTCTTCCGTCTTTATTTTATTCTTCTTTCGAGTTTTTTTTACGCTTGTTGAGTCTTTTCTACTTTAATTATCTTACTCAGCAAAAGCTAAAACAGAAGCACTTTTACGGGAAACTACGTTGAAAAAATTTACAAAAAGCCTACTAAATACTCGCTCAGCAATTAGAATTGCTGTCGGATTGTAAGTTTACCAACCAATACTTCTGAATTTATTGTAACCCTATCTATCTGAATAGTCATGATTTTTTAACTTTATCATAAAAGCTGCCAAATTTCTACTCATTTTTTTTACCCTTTCAAAACCAGCAATTCTAATTTTGACTTCTTTAAAAACATAACAAATTAAGGGGAAAGGGGGCTATTAGACATCTTTCCAAAATAATCTTCTATTTAAACAGGAGAATAAGACCAAAATCTTTGTTTCGTTCGTTAGCGGAGTCTTTTTGAATTTTCTAAGCTTGCTTCCCTAAATTACTAAAACTCGCTGCGCTCAAACAATGGTAATTTTTTACGGGAAGCTGCGCTAAAAAAATTTACAAAAAGCCTCCTGATAACTCTCTTCAACAAAATTTTTGTCTTCCCTCCTAGTAAATTAAGGTATTTATTTTGGAAAGATGTCTATTGGAAAAATAGAGAAAAAGGCTGGCATCCTTCATTTGCCAGTTTACATTCCTACTTGAGATTGCTTCGTCGTTACACTCCTCGCAATGACAGAAAAGGTCGTCCAGCTTGTCATTGCGAGGAGGCTAGCCGACAAAGCAATCTCGTTTTATTCAAAAAATGTAAACTATTTTTGGCCTTAAATGAAGGATGCCAAAAGGCTAATAAGAATTACTGTGTCAAAAAAATTAAAGGTTGACAATAACAACTAGTTGTTATAAATTACATCAAAATTGTTAAAAAATGCCAATGGTGTAGAAAAGGGTTGCTTCGACTTTTAAATGAATAAAATAAATAAACTACTTAATACCCTTGAAGAGATCATGAGACATCACAAAAACGCTGATCGCGATAATGTCAGACATACCTTGCTCTTGCTTGAAGAAAAGCCAATAGACCGTCTAAGGAGGGCTCTCATCCGTGCCGGAAAATTTAATTTTTACCGAAAGAGAGATTAACTTTCTTAAAGAGTTACTAAAAGAACACGTTGATTTTATGATTGTTGGTCTTTCTGCTGCTGCACTTCAAGGGGCACCTATTGTGACTCAGGATATTGATTTGTGGTTTAAAAATCTTAGTGATTCTGGTATCCAAAGGGCGTTAAAAAAAGTTGGAGGAATCTATATCCCTCCAATTAATCTAAATCCACCTATGTTTGCTGGGGATGCTGTAAATCTATTTGATATAGTACTTCATATGGATGGGCTTGATACCTTTGAAAAGGAAGAAAAGAATTCCATAAAAATTCCTATTGAAGAACTAAAGGTAAAAGTCTTATCTTTGGAAAGGATTATTGAAAGCAAAAAAATAGCAGGTCGACAAAAAGACAAACTTGTTTTGCCTGTTTTGGCAGATGCCCTTATCTCAATTAGAGAGAAGGGGGGATAATGGTTAAGATACCTCCTACCTTAATATCCCTTAGTTATCTCATCAAACCTCTTTTTTAGAGATTCCTTTTCCTCCAGTTTTTTTTGCTGATTAACCTCTCGATAATGAACAACACGATCCGATACCAGCAAGGCACTCCCAGCAAGACCTTTCAAATGCTTATATGCCTTTATTCCTGCCCTTGTAAGTGAAGAGGTGTAAAACTTAACACCCCTCTCTTTAAGTTTTTTCCTGATATCCTCTGAAGGTTGATACTCTAATATAAACCTAACAATATCCGTTTCTTTTGCTAACTTATCAATGGTCTTTTCAAGTGTCCGTTCATCTTTTGTTTTTATTAGCCAGTCGATTGGCTTTTTAATAAAATTACCTACTTCTAAACCAATGTAAAAGGCTGGTATCTGCCAGATATTTCTGGACAACTCTCCAATCGGACTCATTTTTAGGACATGCATATAGTAACCTATGCCAATAAAACTATCATAAAAGACCTCAATAACTAGGGCAAACATCGCCTTTTGCCTCCATTCAAGATTATTGATCTTTTCTTCATGAATCAAACCTTTTAAAAAGTATTTTATTTTCTCAAATAAGGGCAATTCTATCTTTAGCTTTCCCGATCTTAATAGATAATCTCTTGCGGTCTCAATGTGTTGGGCATACTCTACTGAATCACCTTCTATTGTTAATCTCCTAACCCCATTCTGTTCACTGTTTAATGACATGGTATTAAGATCAAGGATATAATCTATTGAACCAAGGCACCTCTTTCTCTCCTCAATTCTCTCATTTTTTGATCTTGTTCTTGTCGAAGTAAAATAATCCACTGCTGCTACAAATAAACCAGCGCCAAGATGGGCTGCTACATCTGAAGCTACATTTTCTAATCCCATTTTTTACCTCCTAATGAAATATTCTTAAAATTTTACTGGGTATAATGGTGAGACTACCGTATCTCTTTCAATATCTTAACAATATAATCCTTCGTCCTTTCACAATCACAACTCTCAAAGATTTCTTCCAAATCCTTTATATTAAACTTATACATCCTTTCAAAGTCCTTAGTCCATAATTTTGTCAATAGATTTTCAACCACAGGTCTGTATCCAGAACCCTCATTAACACATCTCAAAAGCATAATTTTGATTTCTGTTGGCGTCTTTTCCATCAAGGAATCAAACAAATATCCTAACGCAATACCTCTTTTTATATCCATAAGTTCTGTCCATCTTTGAGGCATTTTATATGAATACTGGCTTAAGGCTTTCTGTCTATCTTCATAATCAAATTTAATCAGATCATGCCCCATCTCCAGGAGAAAAAGATCCTCAATTCGGGATAGTCTGGATTCTATCAGGTCTGCTGAAAATTTAGCGTATCTATTTCTTATCAAAAATTCTACCACTTGTTCAGTCGAGTTTATATTTATAAATGCTACTAAGGGACCATCTTTCGGTTTATAATCCTCTTTAGAATAAATTACTACTGTCCTGGCAGTTGCCGCCTCTTTCTCTTCAGTTACTATTTTTTCACAAAGGTTAATAAGATCGGAAGAAGATGTTTCAGCCTGGGGCTGATAAAAGGGTAGGTCAGAGGTATCTTTATCCGTATCTATTGGATTTGATCCCGGCCTTCTGATCTGCAAAGTCCCTTTCTTTTTATTACCACTCCTAAAGACATAAACTCCTTTAAATAATCTCGAATAAAATGTCTCAGTCTCTCTGGTCACCTGTATATTGGTGATATCGTAACCCCTTACATCTCCGACATTGAGCACTAATTCATAGATCTTTTTAGGTGCCTCACAATCGTTTGCTATTAGTAAATTTGGGTCTTTTTCCAGTTCTTTTACATATGCTTGCAGTCTTTTTGCCTTTTCTATAAATTCAGACGGGGTTTTTAATCTTATTGATACCTTTTTTTGTAAAAGGATATCTTCTAAGGAATTATATACCCTTATCCCATCTTCAAGTTCTCCATACAGGCTATCAACCCTGGTAATTACACCTATTCCCGGGAGATAGTTTTCATACAGAAAATCAAACAACTGACTGTCAAAGGAAAAATCTTCCTGGATTAACCCTGCGTCTTTCTGATTTGGTGAGACAATAATCGTATATCTATTGGCAGAACCACATTGGAGATAGTAATCACCTAACTCCTCAATTAATTCAGGGGATACCCCTCGTTTATCTATGCTAAAGGATTTTAGTTGGGTCTTTTTCCCAATAATACATTCAAGGGCTCGGTTGTAATTCTCAACCAGTTCGCCCTCAACGGGGAATAATTTGTTATAGATTAGTCCCTCGCTATGTAAAGTTTTTTTCATTCTGCCAACCTCTCCCTCAACCCCCTCAACTTAACAATATCCGCCTGATCCCCCTTGGCTACCTGATCCTGATAATAAGCGATCTGCGCCTGAATATCCCACATAAGATTATTATATCCCCTTGTAACATTCCCTTCTAATTCGGTTTGTCTAAACCTCTCTTCAGAATCAAAATACCTCTGGGCCTCTTGGAAAAGGATATCAGGGGTTATTGGAGTATAAAGCCTGGCAAGCATTTCGACCTTTTGCTTATAAGGTTGATCAATAAACTCCGCTCGATTCCTGAACCACTCTTCAGGGATATCAAATTGTGGCTTCGCTCGTTTTGATGAGTCGCAGAAAGCAATTTTGTAAACGGTTATAAAAATTTATTTTTTAAAATCGTTTACAAATTTTACTCTATTTGGACGTCAGGAAGAGCGAAGCCACAAATGGCCGTCCCCTTGTGCACTTTTTATTTTCAGCCCACATGGAGGCAGAGATATAAAAACGCTCTCATTGCTTAAGCATCCTTCAAAGTGAGACCAACTTACAAAAGGAGTATATAACCGTC
>JAZDLJ010000186.1:0-8603 GCA_043802115.1 bacterium
CGGATATAAACGCAAAAGAATTTTATAATCAAACTCCATTGCATTATGCCTCTCGTAGGGATAGCTTGGAAGTGGCTAAATACTTAATAGAAAAAAATGCTGACATGAATTCTAAAGACTCATCTGGAGCTACTCCACTTCATCTTGCTTCAGAAAGAAATAGCCTTAAGGTTGCAGTTATCTTAATAGAAAAAGGTGCTGACATGAATTCCAAAAGTAATTGTGGGAATACACCATTACATGAAGCTTCTATTCGTGAAGATCGATTAAAAATAGTACAATTTTTAATAAGAAAAGGAGCGGATGTAAATGCTAAAAGTAACAATGGAAAAACGCCTTTACACTATGCTTCTCACTGGAATAATTTACAAATAGTAAAGTACTTATTAGATAATGGTGCAGATTTAAATGCTGTAAATGAGTTTAATGAAAATCCACTCTCTTGTGCCAAAACTAAAGAAATGATAGAATTACTGAAGATGAATGGGGCTATTTAAAAGGAGTGGAGTTTTTAATTTAATTTATTGTGGTCTTGCCTGGACAATAAAGATCTGCCCAGCTTTGATTGCCCCCTCAATATCCTGAGGTTGATTATTCCAGGCAGTTTCGATTACCATTGATACCTCTGCAATCTGTCGAATAAGAGGTTCCCATCTTGTCTCTTCCTTTGCCCAAATGTCTTGTGAGTAGTTGGTTACTGTCTTTTTAATCGCACCATCAGCTTCAACTAGCAGCCGATATCCTTTATTAGCATAACCAACTCGGTTAGCCTTTTCTAAACTTTTATCATAAATAAAGCTATAACCATGCCCTTCTGTTCCACTAACTAGAGATTCTCCCAGCCCTTGGACTAATTCAATATAGATCTGATTTCTATCCCAATTAATAGGATTACAGGTGTGAACAACAAAGGCATAATCAGTTGAGATTAATTGTTGAATTATTACTGATAGATAAACATCCTCATGGTCGATATTCGATGCTAAACGATTACTTGTAGCCCTTTCTGTCCACTTTGATGCCCAGACTTTTTTTAGAAAAGATGAAAGGTTATCTAAGGTTACTCCATAAAAAGATTCATATAATCCTGCACCACTATAGCCTTCAATATCCTCGGCATTTGAACTAGATCGGGTAATTAAAGGGACATCTCCTAATCTTTTTTGGATAGACTTTTTTAGAAATAAAAGGAAATCTTCAGGAATAGGGATTGATTCAATAAATGAGCGCAGGGCTTTTAGCCTTTCAGATAGGATACTTCCTTCCTTTTTTTTAAAGGTATCTATTAATCCTTTAGATTCTTTCATCGCCATAATATCAACTTCTTGTCTTCTCATCTGCTCATCTTCTTGTTTTTGTGTAGCTACTAGCCGTTGATATTTTTTCATTATACCAGGGTTATCTTTTAAGATCAATTCAAAGGTGCCAAAAGGTATAGCTATAGAATCAGGGATTAAGGCATGATTTGTTATCCTCTCTTGGAGTAAACGAAGATTGTGTGCCTTTGGACCAACAGTTAAAAGTTCATACTGATTAGGGGTTAAAACTGTGAAGGAATCAGTTAACCTTACTTTGGGGATCGTAATCTCTTCCCTTTTTTCTTCTTTCGTTGTCATTAAAGATGGTTCCTGGATAGGTGAATACTCAAATCTATCCTCAGTAGCCACAATCTTGACTTGTTGTCCTTCATATTTTGTAATCTTTTGATAGTCAGTCTCATCTTCAAGGTAAACCCAAACTACCCCCTGTTCTCTTGCCCGAATACCAAAATGGCTCATGCGATCCCTTGAGACCTTACTGATAATTCCGACAATCGCTTGAGGTATGTCTTCATCTCCTTGCAAATGCTCTAAAAGCGCAATTATAGGTTTTTGAGTTTGAAAGGTCGATATGGAAGAAATCTCTTTTAATTTTAAGATAATACCTTTAACCGCTCCAGTAACAAGAATTTCTGTTGTACTCCAGCCAGCTATCTGACGGAAGGTCTTTTGCATAAAGGTTATAAGCCGAGAGATCAGAAACAACCAACTATTGCGTAGATGTTCCTCACCAAAGTTTTGCCAGGCTTGAGGCTCAATCTCTAACAAACGACCAAGCGTCTCTGCTTTGGGTTGATAAAGGCTCATCCATGTATGGGTCTGTTGCTGAGTAATTCGTTGGAGATGATCTAATATTGCCTTTCCTTGTAGACACCAATCATTGTTATGATCTCCTCTTTTCGTCCATTCTTCTAATTCCTGTTGGATAGATGGTAATTCCTGGTCAGATGAGGTATTAAGAAGAAGATAATCAAGAAGGATCTTAAGCAGGAAAAGTTGGTCATCAGAGACCCTGGGAGGTTGATTAGGGGTTAGCAGGGCATTAAGTAAGGTATTGGTTTGAGCCTTGGCATAATCTTCTAAAACCAGATCAAGATGGAGGAGAAGGATAGAATTATGACCTGTGAGCAATTGTTTATGGACGATGGATAATAAAGAATGGATATTTTCTAGTAAGACAAGTCCTTTAGAAGTTGAAAAAACAGCCGCTATCTCATTTTTTTGATATAAAAAATTATCTAATTTATGTTGCAATGAACTATCGATTATTGGTCGAGTCCTTTGAATGGCCTCTTCAAGCCCTACCCCTCCAAAAAATCCTTCAAGGAGGTTTAGAAGTTCCTGAAAGACCCTTCTTGCAGGAGGAGCCTTTTCAGCATGATAAGAAGGGAGATGATGGATAGAACGATAGTCGCCATACTGATCAAGGAGAGAGATAATGACCTCACTACCATTCTTTTTTTCTTTTTTTGCTAGTCCTGCCTCCAGGAGTTTTTTAAGGAATTTGTTAACGTCTCCATTAGAATCAAGAAAGGCAAGATAGGCTCCAGTTATAGCAATATCCTCTGGGCCAGAGGCATTATGTAATTTTTGGTGAAACTCAGAGACGAATTGATCATAGATAATCCAATTCTGATGGTCTTTGCATTCTAATATCTTTAGACGAATTGCCATCCCAATATCCTTTAAGTTGCGTCCAGAAGAGGGGAGGCTCTTCAGCATTTGTCTCCAGAAGGATAAAAACTTGGGGTAATTGGTTAACATTTTGGATATCTTTAGGGCGGTCCCTTCGATCTTTGGCGCTAAGATATATGTTTGCCGATCATAATATCTCCTCCAAGGGAGATGCCCTTGGCTGGCATACTGGAGATAGATATCTAAAAGACTGAGAATAGATTCATTGATTTGGAATTGGGTAAGCATCTGCTGGATAAATTCCAGGCGCATTCCCATCTCCCAGGACTTTCGGTTTTCTTGATTAAAGATGAGATATAGTAATGATTGAATCTCTGGATGCTTTTGCTGTAAGATTAGGGTAAAGAGTTCTGGTGAAAGTAAGGTGATGATATAATCACGTCCGTGGTTGTTCTCCCATTGATGGTTGTGGGGGAAATAGAGGACAAAGTAGAGCTGTTTAATATTCAGGTCGTTTGGTATAGTTATAGTAATATGGTATTGATTGTCTTCTGCTGTCTCGATCATTGGGGTTTGGGCTGCTTTTCCATCCTTCACCTCTTTTGTCCCTGGAGGATGGATAACTACAGGTGGAGTGTTCCAATCATCCCATTTCTTCCAGGCCACTCCCCAGTGTAATATTGGCCTTTCTGAATAGTGGGCGGTTATAGTAAGGATTAGGGCGGAGGGGGTTTGCTGGATTTGCCAGGTGATTTGGTTTTCTTTGCCTTTTAATAAGTTATGTTTATCGTTATTCATTATTCGTTTTGATTATTGGTTAATATCAATTTATACTACTCCAACTTAGGTTTTTCTAACTAATTGTATTAATTAAATATAGTAGTGTGAAGTAAAAAGTAGCAAACGCACAAAGGAAAAACAAAAAAACCTTAAAAACTTTGTGCCTATGTGCCTTAACCTACTGATCTTTAACTAACCTAACAGGTCTTACCTAGGCTAATAGTTACCAAGAAAAAACTAAGTTGGAGTAGTTTAATACTTATTATTTTATACATCATACCTTATACCTTGCTTGAGCATTTTGTTGGATTAAAACTATTTACGATGAGCGTTTATATGATAAATCATTGCGATTTGCTCCATTTTTGTAACACACAGCCCTAGATCATGTAATAAACCATCCTGGATGCGATAAATCCAACCATGGATTGCAAGCGCTTGACCTCGTTGCCAAGCATTTTGAACGATTGTTGTATGGCAAACGTTAAATACTTGTTCAGCTATGTTTAATTCACATAATAAATCTATACGTTCTTTACTGTCTAAAATTGCATCTAATTGTTTTTGCTTCTTGCAGTAGATATCTTTGATGTTGCGTAACCAATTGTCTATTAATCCTAGTTGATGCTTACCTACGGCAGCTTGAATACCTCCACAATCGTAATGTCCACAAATAATAATATGCTCTACCTTGAGAATTTCTACAGCATATTGAAGGACAGATAGACAATTTAAATCGGTATGAACTACAATATTGCCTACATTGCGATGTACAAAAAGTTCTCCAGGAGCTAATCCTACAATTTCGTTAGCAGGTACTCGACTATCTGAACAGCCTATCCATAAATATTTTGGAGATTGTTGTTCAGATAATTTTTGGAAAAAAAGTGGATCTTGTTGTATCCTGGTTTTTGCCCAATGAGCGTTATTATCGAATAATTGTTTTAGGACGTTCATTATTTTTTAATATAGCTTCACAGTGTAATTCTGATGGAACCTTGCAGTTATATATTTTTGGAAAACCCTAGTAAAGATTGTCCTAAATTCTAACACCACTAACAAAAATTTCGACCTGTACGATTAGAATTCACAACTCACTATGTTCAGGATAGTCTTATCCTAAGATCCTTATTGATTTCCTGAAAGGAAATATCATACTAGCCCAGGGTAAGCGAAGCGCAACCCTGGGAGCAGTAAAAAAACAAATAGCACTCTGAAGGAGTGCTTCATCTATAATAATATGATGAGCTTATTATAATTTATGAGGCGCTCTTTCAGAGTGCTATCGGTATATAAATCATTACCTAGGGTTACGCTTCGCTCACCCTAGGCTAGTATGAAATGCTCCTTCGGAACAAAAAGGCACTATTCTAATCGTACAGGTCGAAATTTTTGTCTTCTCTTGCCCTAGAGAATAGAGTATTTATTTTAGAAAGATGTCTATTGGATATTGATTAGATAGAAAGAATTGAAATTAAAACATAAATATAGTAAGAATCATCACATCCTGGCTTAAAACAGCTTCTCACCTTAATGTTATTTAAGATAGGAATATAAGATTTTTAGGAAGGCTAAAAATGATAAGCTAATTTGCAATGGGCAATAACATTGTTACGAACAACTAAATTGTTTAACTCCAGTGTCTAAGGTGTTTATCCAAACACCTTAGACACCTTTTATATCTTTTACTTTCCTGAAATAGCTGCTCCAACAGGACAAACCTCTGCGCAAGTTCCACAATCTGTGCATAGATTTGAATCTACTACATATTTATCATCACCTTCACTAATTGCACTTGCTGGACACTCTGGTTCACATGTGCCACAGGTTACACAATCATCAGTTATCTTGTATGCCATTTGCTCTCTTACACCTCCTTGTTGTGACTGTTTTCTTTTTTAACACAAAGTCTATTTATATTTTACTTTTTTACTTTGCGCTCAAGGGCTTCACCCTTTTTAATAATTCCTTCAAGTTTCTGCCTAAACGCCAAAGAATCATAGCCACTATACATTACGTTACCATTTTGATCAAGAATAATAAAGATAGGAATACCATTGCCTAATTTTAAAGAACTAATAACCTTTGTTTCCGGGTCTAAAAGAATCGAATAATTTATACCATTTTTTTTTATTGCATTTAAAATCTTATTCTGGGCACTTTTCTGATCTATATTTATTCCGACTACGCTCATGTTATTAGAATGCTCCTTATAAAGTTTAACTAAGTCGGGAATCTTTCCCATACATGCAGAACACCAAGTTGCCCAAATATTCAATAATACAAATTTATTATCTCCAATGCAGTCTGTACGATCCTTACCCCCACTATTATATTTATTACAAAACTTATTTTTACCATCTTTCTTATCCATATTATCTTTATTAATAAAGATCTTTCCTTCCTCAATCTCATTTCCTTCAAACCTTAAAAACACATCCTTCCCATCAACATTTATTAACTGAAAAACCTTTTTTCTCCTTATAGAAATCTTATCTCCCTCGATTTTTAAAAGACACTCCTGCTTATTATCAGCATCAACAAAGTTAAGAACCTTTTGTTCTCCAACATCTAAAATAAATATTGCTCCATCCTCTTTGACCTTCAAGGATAACTCATTTTTATTGGTATCGACTAACTTAAACTTCTTGTTTATAATATCAGCTCCTGACTTTCCTCCAATGCTTAATATAGAAACTCTACTTGCATCACCTTTTTCAACTTTAAATAATATCTTATCTCCATCATTATCAACTATCTTAAACACATTTCCATTAATAACCTCATTATTAGGAACCTCACTGCTAAAAAAAGGGAAAGAAAAAGTGGTTGTTATTGGTTTTACCAAGATTATGGCTAATAAAAAAACCGTCCCTATTATCGTCCTTTTCTTTTTTAACATACTTAAAATCTTCATAATAATCTCTATCCCTCAAACTTTAGGATATCTTTAAATTACAATTTCTTCAGACTAAACTCTTTTGTATTTTAAAATCCCCAACTACCTCATTTTCAGTAACTACATGTAGTTACAGCCTCTATTTTCATATTTCAATTAAGATATCATAACCTTACCTATATTTACTTTTTTTGTCAATATTTTTTTTCCTATTTATTAATTTAATTATCCCCTCACCTCTTTCATTAAAACCAGTGGGGACAATATATAAAGGCACAAAATTTTTAAGTTTTTTTTATTTTTTCCCCTTGTGCCTCTGTGCCTTTGCTACTTTGTGCCTAAATAGATAGTTACAAAAGTAACCTGTATTACCTCAGAAAAACCTAACTTGGAGTACTATATATTAATAGTGAGCGGATATGTGTTTATTACGGCACCCTATGCTATTCCCTTTTTTTATATTGGGAAACTTTATTAACATTTATTGCTTGATCATAGAGGTTGGAAAGCCTTTTTGCTATTCCCTTAATATCAAAATCAGGATCTTTAAGAGTATAGGGGATAAGCATACCAATTGCAATTCTCACATCAAATTTATCATCTGAAGTAGTAAGGGTTATACCATATGCTGACCCGCCAGGGCCAACCCCAAAAAAATTAGTTTGAGCCCGTTTCCCTATCTCTGGAAATTGACTCAGGAGATATTCTTCTCCTCGATCAGCGTAATTCTTCTTTGTATCAGCATAACTCTGCTCATAATCCTTTAGATTAATAAATCTTCCTGCCTCGGCAACACTAATAGAAACAATACAATAACCTCCTGGATCTTCCATATGAAACTGATACGTACCTGTATAACTCCTTACCTCATCTTCTTCAGATATCTCAAAAGAAAAGGAAATTCTCTCTTTAAATCCTGAGGCAACAAATTCCTTGGTTATGAGTTTATCAAAGAGCTTTAAATCTTCCATACAATTTTCCTTGCCCGCTTTCTTATCAGTCTCTGTGTACATCTCGGCTGTCAGTACTCCTCGCAGGTTATCTCCAGCCTTTATCAATGTCTCATCAAACTTTCTAAAGAAACGTTTTAATTTCTCTTCTAAAAACGTCTCAGAATAGACAAATAAAACAACGTCTTTTTCTTGATATATTATATACTTAGTTAAGACCTTTGTCTGCCCAAAATACTCCTGTTTGAGTGAGGTTACAAAATCATATATCTTTTTTGCACCGATATCATTACTACACCTAAGGGCGATAATCCCTAAGTGTAGTTTCCCTGGAGATTCTCCTTGCTTAACAAAAATCTCTAAATACTTAGCTCCTTCTCCCACCTGACTGAATAACTCAGTCTTAAAAGTCCTGTCTAAAAACCCTGGTTTATCTTCTGATTTCGAATAAACCTCACATAATTCAAAATCTTCTTTATATTCTGATAGGACATTGACAAAAATTTCTTTGGTCTTAGCTAAAATATCTTTATCTATATTTAACCATGCAAAATAATTATTCAGGTCATCCAATTTCTGGTAAATAGCAACCTTCGCCTCTTGTTTTTCTATGTCTTGATAAAAACTCTCAGAATTAAGTGTTTGTGGGTTATTTGCAGCAATAGTTTTTACCATATCCACTTTTGCTTGACATCCTGTAAAAATTAAAAAAAATAGATAACCAACTAACAACCCTTTATTTTTCATCTTTTCCTCCTTGTCTTCTAAAATTTAAAAGTGTGAATCACTAAATGAAAGGTGCTAAAATGAGGTATATAAATCATCCTTATATTAGACATCTTTCCAAAATAATTTTGCAGGGTGTAAGAAGACAAAAATCTTTCGACCTGTACGATTAGAATAGTGCCTTTTTGCTCCGAAGGAGCATTTCATACTAGCCTAGGGTGAGCGAAGCGTAACCCTAGGTAATGATTTATATACCGATAGCACTCTGAAAGAGTGCCTCATAAATTATAATAA
>JAZDLJ010000190.1:0-16759 GCA_043802115.1 bacterium
AAATGTGAAGCTGGCAAATGGGGTAGAAATGGTAATGCCCGGAGATAGAATATCAGTAGAGGCGGAGTTAATAACCCCAATAGCTATGGAGAAAGAAGTAAGATTTGCAATAAGAGAAGGTGGAAGAACAGTAGGGGCTGGCGTCGTAAGTGAGGTCATTGAATAAAAAATAATTAAGAAGTAAGAGGAAAATATGCGCGAAATAATAACCTTGGCCTGTACAGATTGTAAGCAGAGAAATTATACAACAACTAAGAACAAAAAGAAACATACAGAAAAACTAGAAGTCAAAAAATATTGTCGTTTCTGTAGGGGGCATAAAATCCATAAAGAGACAAAATAGGCCAGTAGCTCAACTGGCAGAGCATCGGTCTCCAAAACCGAGGGCTAGGGGTTCAAGTCCCTTCTGGCCTGCCATCTTAAGCGCCCTGCTCCCCAGGCTTACTTTGGATATTATATTTTATGTTCATGAGTAGTAACCTGCAGCAATTGTAAATTTCAATAAATCTCAAATAACAGAATGCTGCATTTATGGGGTAGTGCTCTGTTGGTTAAAAGAAAAAATAGATTGATTTCTAGAAAAATTATGAAAGTAATAGTTGACTTTTATAATTTTCTATTATAAAATATCACACTTTATTTAATAGAGAATCCTTTGATGCTAAAAAAACTTGTTGAATTTTTAAAAGAGGTAAAAGCAGAATTAAAAAAAGTTACCTGGCCACATAAAGAACAAGTAGTTAATTCAACCAAAATAGTAGTTCTGATTACTTTTTGTATTATTGCTTTTTTATGGTTTGTTGATACAGGGTTGAATAAATTTATGCGGATTTTTATTAGATGATGAATATGTAAGCAGGGAAGTAATTTTGAATAAGATAGATAATTAGGAAAAAGAAATAAAATAGAAGAAAAGGGGAGAATATTTCTAGATGGAAAAAGGATGGTACGTTGTTCATACATATTCAGGTTATGAGCAGAAGGTAAAAGAAGATCTGGATAAGAGATTAAAATCGTTACAGATGGAGCATATCGTTGAACAAGTATTAATTCCAACAGAAGAGGTTGTTGAGGTAAAAAAGGGTAAAAAGGAGATATCAAATAAAAAATTTTTTCCAGGGTATATTCTAATAAAAATGGAAATGACAGATGAGACTTGGCATATAATAAAAAGTGTGCCGAGGGTTACGGGATTTGTTGGCCCGCCAAGAGCTCCAAGTATGGTGTCAGAAGAAGAGGTCAGCCGATTGCTTAAACAAATAGAGAAGGGGGCTGAGAAGCCTAAACCTAAGTTCGCTTTTGAAAGAGGTGAAGGAGTTAAGATTATAGACGGACCTTTTGCAAGTTTTATGGGGCAAGTAGAAGAAGTGAATTTTGAAAGGAATAAACTTAAAGTTATGGTTAGTATCTTTGGTCGAGCAACACCTGTAGAACTTAATTTTATACAAGTAGAAAAGGTATAAGAAAGAGAGTTGCTAAAATGGATATTTTTACATGAAAGGAAGAAGTTTATGGCTAAAAAGATAAAGACTACAGTTAAATTACAAGTTCCTGCGAAGGGTGCAAATCCTGCGCCACCAATTGGTCCTGCGCTTGGTCAACATGGTGTAAACATTATGGAGTTTTGTAAAGCTTTTAATGAAAGGACAAAAGATCAGGAAGGATTAATAATTCCAGCAGTCATTACAATATATACAGATAGGTCATTTACATTTATTACAAAAACTCCTCCAGCAGCAGTTTTGATAAAAAGAGCAGTAGGGCTTGCAAAAGGATCATCCGAACCTAATAAAAATAAGGTTGGAAAAATAAGTCGAAAACAAATCGAAGAAATAGCTAAAGTTAAATTGCAAGATTTGAATACTGATGTACTTGAAGCAGCGATTAAGACAGTAGAAGGTAGTGCAAGAAGCCTTGGAGTAGAGGTGATAGAATAACTTGATTTTTGAAAGGATCGGAAGATATTATGAAAAGAGGGAAAAAATATAGTTTAGCAAGAAGTAAAATTAAACAAGAAGAATATTATGATCTCGATGAAGGGTTACTCTTATTAAAAGAGCTAGAAAAAGCCAAATTTGATGAAACGATTGATATAGCTGTAAAATTAGGTGTTGATCCAAAACATGCAGATCAAATGGTAAGGGGAACAGTGGTTTTGCCTAATGGAAGAGGTAAGAAAATTAAGATTTTAGTGCTGGCTAAAGGAGAAAAAGAGAAAGAGGCTAGAGAAGCAGGAGCGGATTATGTAGGCTCAGAAGATATGATTGAAAAAATTAAAGAAGGATGGTTAGATTTCGATAAAGCTGTAGCAACACCGGACATGATGGCAGAGGTTGGTAAGCTTGGTAAAATATTAGGTCCACGTGGTTTAATGCCTAATCCAAAGACTGGGACTGTGACCTTTGATATAGTAAAGGCTGTAAAAGAACTTAAAGCAGGCAAGATTGATTTTAAAGTTGAGAAGGCTGGTATTATTCATACTGTCGTAGGGAAAATTTCATTTGCAAAGGAACAGTTAAAAGAAAATGTTTTAGCCTTGTTAGAAGTTATTATTCGCTCTAAACCAGCTTCAAGTAAAGGTCTATATTTGCAAAGTATCGCTATTTCTCCAACTATGGGGCCTAGTATTAAACTAGATGTCAATAAAATTAGAGCCTTTTTAAAAGTCTGATATACTGCTCCAATTTTGGTTTTTTTAAGTAACTGTATCAGTTAAAACTGATATTTTAAGAAACATAGGTACAAAGGCACAAAGTTTTGAAGGTTTTTTTGATAAAGAGTTTTGTTGGAGATCAAAGAGATTTGAGAATTATAGAGTTGCTTATTTTTTATTAAAAAAATGTTATGATTCTAATGATAATAAATTCTCAAATTTTTTTAATTAGATGAAATAAAAGGGGAGGGATGAGCGTTGATTAGAGCTGAAAAGGGTGTGCTAATAGAGGAGATAGCGAGTAAGGTAAGTCAATCGCAGGCAATTATATTATTAGATTTTAATAAGTTAAAAGTACAAGAAATTACTGAATTACGTAGAAAATTAAAAGAAGTAAATGCTGAATATAAAGTGATTAAAAATACTTTACTAAAAAGGGCTTTCAGTAAAACAGGTACCCAAGAGCTTGCAGATTTTTTTATAGGCCAGACTGCAACAGTATTTAGTTATACGGATCCTGTTATATCAGCAAAGATCATCTCTAAGTTTGCTTTTGAGTATAAAACAATTACGGTAAAAGCAGGTATTCTCAATGGTAAGTATATTGATAAATTGAGAGTAAATCAATTATCTTCCTTGCCAGCCAAAGAAGTTCTTCTTGCTCAAGTGGTAGGAAGTATAAAGTGGCCTTTAATAAGATTATGCAGAAGTTTGCAGGTTCCACAATTAAAATTAATTCAAGTTTTAAATGCAATAAAAGAAACAAAAAAGTAAGACATAGAACCTATTGTTTATTAATTTTAATAAGATTCAACAAGTAATACAAATAAATGCGGGATCCCTTGGTTAGATTAGAAGTATTTAACGCTTTTTAGTGAATAGAAGTCAGTAGCTAAAATTAATTGGAAGCAAAAAAAATATAAAAAAGCCTTTTTATTCTTTATTTTTAGGTTCTGCCTTCCAAATTTCTAAAAAAATGGAAATCGATATGTGTAAGATGCCTAAAATTTAATAAATTAAAGCTAATATTTTAAGGAGGAACGAAAAAATGGGTGATATCACCAGAGAAGATGTTGTAAAGTATATTGAGACAATGAATGTTTTAGAATTATCAGATTTAGTAAAGGAATTAGAAAGTAAATTTGGAGTATCAGCAACAGCTGTTATGCCAATGGCTGCAATGGGAAATGTTGCGGCATCAGTAGGTCCAGCAGCAGAAGAAGAGGAAAAAACAGAATTTACTGTTACGCTTATCTCAAGTGGAGAGAAAAAAATTCAGGTAATTAAAGAAGTAAGAGCTATTACTGGCCTTGGTTTAAAGGAAGCTAAGGCAATAGTTGATGAAGCCCCGAAGAATGTAAAAGAGAATATTTCTAAGGCAGAAGCAGAAGCAGTTAAGGTAAAACTAGAGTCTGCGGGTGCTGTGGTAGAGATAAAGTAAGTTGAAAATATAGGCATTCTTCATTTAAACTCAAATAAGCTCAAAAGTAGTATACCCTTTTTTTAATTTATTGATTTGCCAGATTTTTTGCCTTTATAGTCAGGTTAATCAAGAAGCTAAAGAATAGGTTGTTTTAAACTTAAAATAGAAAGTGTAAAGTGGCAAATGAAGGATGCCAAGATATTTATTAAAAAATATAAGTAAGGGTAAGAATATTATATGTAGTGTAATTTAAAATTTAAGAATAGAGATACAAAAAATTAAAATTAATTTTTAAAGAGGGGTGGAGAAAGATGAAAGATTTACTAAAGACGAATCCCTATAGAAAGAGAAGGGATTTTTCAAAGATACCCCAAATAATGGAGATTCCCGATTTAATAGAGGTTCAGAAAAATTCATATAAGCAGTTTTTGCAAAGTGATGTACCTCTTGAAAATAAAGAAAATATAGGTTTACAATCAGTATTTAATAGTGTGTTTCCTGTTAGAGATTTCAGCGATACCTCATCCTTAGAATTTGTCTCTTATTTATTAGGTGAGCCTAAATTTACAGAAGATGAGTGTCGACAGAGAGGAATGACATATGCAGCGCCCTTAAAGGTTACAATGAGGCTTGTAACGTGGGATAAGGACAAAGAAAGTGGTGTAAAACAGTTACAGGATATTAAAGAGCAAGAGGTATATCTTGGAGAAATACCTTTAATGACAGAGCGAGGTATTTTTATTGTTAATGGGACAGAGAGAACTGTAGTAAGTCAAATGCATCGATCTCCTGGTGTATTTTTTAGTCATGATAAAGGTAAGACTGTAGGAGGAGGAAAGGTTTTATATTCAGCAAGGATTATTCCTTATCGAGGATCATGGATTGAGTTAGAATTTGACAGTAATGATGTTTTATACGTAAGAATAGATAGGAGAAGAAAAGTAGTTGCTACTGCTTTATTAAGGGCATTTGGTTATACAACAACTGAGGAGATATTAAAGATTTTTTATAACATCGAAACTATTTATCTGGAAGATAGTGAATTACGTAAGAAGTTAGAAATAAATGAATTATTAGAAAAAAAGATTAACTTTGACATTATAGATAAACATGGTAATCTAATTGCTAAGGCTGGGTCAAAGATAATTAAGACGGTTTATGAAAAAATAAAAAAAGAAAAAATTGATACAATTCTTATTAAAAAAGAAGATGTGATTAATATGGTAGTAGCTTCAGATGTTGTGAATGAAGAAACAGGTGAGATTCTTATTGAAAGTGGTCAAAAAATTACAGATGATATAGTTGAAAAGGTAATAGAAAATAACATTAAGAGTCTTGAATTGGTTGATGTTGCTGGTAGTGAAATAGGGCCTCTGCTATATGATACACTTGATAAAGATATCACTAAGACACCTGAAGAGGCAATGATGGAGATATATAAAAAATTACGTCCTGGAGATCCTCCTAGTGTCGAAAGTGCTACATTACTTTTTAATAGTCTTTTTTTAGAAGAAAAAAGATATGATCTTTCTAGGGTCGGAAGATTAAAGCTTAATCAAAAGCTAGGTTTAGACGCTCCGCTAACTAAATGTTTATTAAATAAAGTGGATTTACTTGAAATCGTTCGCTATCTTTTGAAATTAAAGAATGGTATAGGAGAAATTGATGATATTGATCATTTAGGAAATAGAAGGATGAGGTCTGTTGGTGAATTATTAGAAAATCAGTTTAGAGTTGGATTAGTTCGGATGGAAAGAACAATAAGAGAACGGATGAGTATAAGAGAATCTGACAATATTATGCCGCATGAACTTATTAATGCCAAACCTGTAACGGCTGTCGTTAATGAATTTTTTGGAAGTAGCCAATTGTCTCAATTTTTAGATCAGACTAATCCTTTAGCAGAATTGACTCATAAAAGGAGGTTAAGTGCTTTGGGCCCTGGTGGACTAAGTAGGGAGCGAGCAGGTTTTGAAGTAAGAGATGTTCATCCTACTCATTATGGAAGAATTTGTCCTATTGAAACTCCAGAAGGTCCAAATATTGGTCTTATTGCCTCATTGAGTACTTATGCGACAGTTGATGAATATGGATTTATAAAAACACCATATCGTAAGGTCGGAAAAGGAAAGGTGTCTAATAAGATTGAATATTTGTCAGCGTCAGATGAGGAAGATTATGTTATAGCTCAAGCTAATGCGCCAATAGATGAACAGGGAAAGTTTGTAAATGAGAGGGTTTCTGCTAGAAAAGGCGCTGAATTTGTTATGGCCTTGCCAGAACAAGTAGACTATATGGATGTTTCACCCAGACAATTAGTAAGTGTTTCTACAGCCTTAATCCCTTTTCTTGAGCATGATGATGCTAATAGGGCTTTAATGGGTTCTAACATGCAGAGACAAGCAGTTCCACTTCTTAGAACAGATTCTCCAATCGTAGGTACTGGAATGGAAGGAATTGTGGCTAGAGACTCAGGATTTGTAGTAATAGCTAAAAGGGAGGGTATTGTTAGAAGTGTATCTGCAGACAGAATAATAATTAGTTCTCAAGATGATCAGAAGGGAGAAACTTATGTTGACATTTACAATCTGACAAAATTCCAGAGATCAAATCAGAATACTTGTATTAACCAAAAACCACTTGTAAAGTATAATGATAGGATAGTAAAAAGTCAAATTGTTGCAGATGGGCCAGCAACAAGCAAAGGAGACTTAGCTTTAGGGCATAATATGTTAGTTGCCTTCATGCCTTGGCGAGGTTATAATTATGAAGATGCAATTCTTATAAGCGAAAAAGTAGTAGAAGATGATAGATTTACCTCTGTACATATTGAGGAATTTGAAATTGAAGCGAGAGATACAAAATTAGGTAAGGAAGAGATTACAAGGGATATACCTAATGTAAGTGATGAGACATTAGGTAATTTAGATGAAAGTGGAATAATACGAGTTGGGGCAGAAGTAAAACCTGGAGATATATTAGTAGGTAAAATTACGCCTAAAGGAGAGACTCAACTAACTCCAGAAGAGAAATTATTAAGAGCAATTTTTGGTGAAAAAGCAGGGGATGTACGAGATGCTTCTTTGTATGTTCCGCCGGGGATAGAAGGAGTTGTTGTAGATGTTAAGATTTTTTCAAGGAAAGGTGTTGATAAAGATGCACGATCGCGAAGTATTGAAGAAGAAAAAGTTGCTAAATTAGAAAAAGATCTTAATGATGAAATTAGAATATTGCAAGAGGAAAAAGAGAAAAAAATTAAAGATGAGCCTGGAGAACTAGCCGAAAATGGAATAATTATAAAGAAGGGTTTAGAGGATAGAATACTTGAAGAAGATGCAGGAGAGTATGATTCTTCCGATATTATTGAGTCTGAAGAAGATAGTCTGGAAAGTGTTGTTGATAAGACAGAAGTCGAAGCAGAGGATCAGATTGATCTCTTACAATCAGTATTTAATGAAAAGGTTACTAGATTGGGGAAGGGAGGCGAGCTAGCCCCTGGGGTAATTAAGTTAGTAAAGGTATATGTAGCCATGAAACGAAGACTTTCGGTTGGGGATAAGATGGCAGGAAGGCATGGTAATAAAGGGGTTGTAGCTAAACTATTACCACAAGAAGATATGCCTTATTTACCCGATGGAACTCCTGTTGAAGTTGTGCTTAATCCTTTAGGTGTCCCTTCTCGAATGAATGTAGGACAGATATTAGAAACGCATTTAGGATGGGCAGCAAAAGCATTAGGCTTATATGTAGCGACACCAGTTTTTGATGGAGCAACAGAAAAGGAGATAAAAAAACTTCTTGCTGAAGCTAATTTACCAGAATCAGGTCAAACTGTTTTATATGATGGTAGGACCGGCGAAGCATTTGAACAAAAAGTAACAGTAGGTTATATATATATTCTAAAACTTGCTCATTTAGTTGACGATAAAATACATGCTCGTTCAATAGGGCCTTATTCTTTGGTTACACAACAACCATTAGGAGGAAAGGCACAGTTTGGTGGTCAGAGATTTGGAGAAATGGAAGTCTGGGCTTTAGAAGCCTACGGATCTGCTCATACATTACAAGAGATATTAACTATAAAATCAGATGATGTATCAGGAAGAACCAAGGCATATGAGAGTATAGTAAAAGGGATAGATCTACTGGAACCAGGCACGCCAGAATCTTTTAATGTATTAGTTAAAGAGTTGCAGAGTCTTTGTTTAGATATTGAATTATTACAAATAAAAAGATGACAAAATAGTTTTTTAGTTTATTAGCTTTTTGACACTGGTTCAGTTAAATGGGATTGCCTAAAATATGTCGGTTATCTATCCAAAAAGGTGATCTTAATATAGATGGTAGTGTCACTCCAGGATGTACTAATTGCCTTTCAGGGTTATCTGGGAACAGGTGATTGTCTCTTCTCTTACTATATGCAGATGCAGCACAAGATGGTATAGTTGCTTCGTCTGATTCTCTTTGTATTCTTAAAAAATATCTAGGTTAACCTAGTTGACTAGATTAATTAGTCTTACTCTAAGCGTGTCAAAAATTACATAAAACGTAGGTTAGATTTTATATACAGATAATTAAAGACAATAACAAATAAAAGCCCGCTTGAAAAGAGCGGTAATTTTAAAAAAATAACGGTTTAAACTAATCTAAAATAAAAAAATAATTTTATGTTAGCTTAAATTGTAAGGGGGAAATCCTATTGGCAGATATATTTAATTTTATGGAAAAGCAAAAAAAGCCAGTATTATTTGATGCCATCAAAATTCAGATAGCTTCTCCAGAAAAGATAAAGTCATGGTCTCATGGGGAAGTAAAGAAGCCCGAGACAATAAATTACCGGACTTTTAAGCCTGAAAAAGATGGCCTTTTTTGTGCTAAGATATTTGGTCCTACAAAAGATTGGGAGTGTATCTGTGGTAAATACAAACGAATGAAGCATAGGGGAATAATTTGTGATAAATGTGGTGTGGAAGTTATTCAAGCAAAGGTAAGGCGTGAACGATTAGGTCATATTGAATTGGCTAGTCCTGTCTCGCATGTTTGGTATTTTAAGGGTGTTCCAAGTAGAATAGGTCAACTTTTAGATATGACCTTAAGGGAGTTAGAAAGAATACTATATTTTGAAAATTATGTTGTAACTGATCCAGAAGATACTCCTTTAAGATATAATGAGTTATTGTCAGAAGAAAAGTATAGGAAGCTAAGAGAGGAACATGGTAATAAATTTAAGGCAGGTATTGGTGCTGAAGCCATTAGAGAATTACTTCAACAGATAGATGTTGAAAAGTTAAGAGTAGATTTAAGAGAAGAATTAAAATCTACTTCCTCCATTCAACAAAAGAAAAAATTAAGTAAGAGATTAAAGGTAGTTGAAGCCTTTTGTAATTCAGGAAATAAACCTGAATGGATGATCTTGACAGTTATTCCAGTAATACCGCCCGAGCTTAGACCATTAGTGCCGCTTGATGGTGGACGATTCGCAACATCGGATCTAAATGATTTATATAGACGAGTGATAAATAGGAATAATAGATTAAAAAGGCTACAAGAATTAAAGGCACCAGAGGTAATTATACGTAATGAAAAAAGGATGTTACAAGAAGCTGTAGATGCCTTATTTGATAATGGGAGAAGGGGAAGAATATTGCGCGGTTCTAATAATCGTCCTTTAAAGTCATTAAGTGATATGCTTAAGGGTAAGCAGGGGCGATTTAGACAGAATTTGTTGGGTAAACGTGTTGATTACTCAGGTCGATCTGTAATTGTGGTTGGGCCGGAATTAAAGTTACATCAATGTGGGTTACCAAAAAAAATGGCATTAGAATTATTTAAGCCCTTTATTTTTAATAAATTAGAACAAAAAGGGATAGTAACGACAATAAAAAGTGCTCGAAAAATGGTAGAAAAAGAGCACCCTGAGGTATGGGGAATTCTGGAAGAGGTGATTAAAGGTCATCCTATCATGCTTAATAGAGCTCCAACTCTCCATCGTTTAGGAATTCAAGCTTTTGAACCAGTGCTTGTTGAAGGGAAAGCTATAAAAATTCATCCTTTAGTATGTGCCGCTTTTAACGCTGATTTTGACGGTGATCAAATGGCGGTTCATGTGCCATTATCTATTGAGGCACAATTAGAAGCAAAGATATTGATGCTCTCAACTTCCAACATCCTGAATCCTTCAAATGGGCAACCAATAGTTGTCCCAACCCAGGATATGGTACTTGGTACTTATTTTTTAACAAAGGCTAAACGAGGAGAGAAAGGAGAAAATATTATATTTGCTAATCAGCAGGAAGTCAGAAGTGCCTATGATGCAAGGGAAATATTTTTGCAAGCCAAGATAAAACTTAGAGATAATGGTGAAATTATTGACACTACAGTTGGGCGCGTATTGTTCAATGAGATATTGCCTGAAGGGTTTGGATTTGTTAATAAAGAGATGAATAAGAAAGAGCTGACTAAATTAGTTGGGCAATGCCATAAACGATTCGGAAGCCAAGAAACAGTTAAGGTGTTAGATGATCTTAAAGAGCTTGGATTTGAACATTCTACAAAAGCAGGAGTGTCTATTTGTATTGATGATATGCAGATACCATCTAATAAGGAGGAATTGATTGATCTGGCCCAAAAGGAAGTAATAGAAGTTGAGCAACAATATCTTGAAGGTATTATTACTAATGGAGAACGATATAATAAAGTTATAGATATCTGGTCTGGGGTAACTGAAAAGGTTGCAGATGAGATGTTTTCAGAATTAAAGGCAATAGATAGAAATGAAGGAATTGGAAGATCTAGGTTCTCTGGAGAATTTAATCCGATTTATATGATGGCTGATTCAGGAGCAAGAGGTAGCAAACAACAGATTAGGCAATTAGCGGGAATGAGAGGATTGATGGCGAAACCTTCAGGAGAGATTATAGAAACTCCTATTACAGCTAATTTCCGGGAAGGTCTATCGGTTCTACAATATTTTATCTCTACACACGGAGCAAGAAAAGGATTGGCAGACACTGCATTAAAGACCGCTGATTCAGGTTATTTAACTCGAAGATTAGTTGATGTTGCTCAGGATGTTATTATAACCCAAGATGACTGCCAGACTATAGATGGGATTACTGTAACTCCAATTATTGAAGCTGGAGAACTTATTGCTCCATTGAGAGATCGTATATTAGGCAGAGTTGCGTTAGAAGATATTAAAGATCCATTTTCAGGAGAAATTTTAGTTAAGACAAATCAGGAAATAGATGAAGATCTTGCTATTCTTGTAGAGGATTCAGGTGTTATGAGTGTAAAAATTAGATCTGTGCTTACCTGTGAGGCAAGAAATGGAGTATGTGCAAGATGTTATGGGAGGAATTTGGCAACTGGACAAATGATTAGATTAGGTGAAGCAGTTGGTGTAATTGCAGCTCAATCAATTGGTGAGCCAGGGACACAACTTACAATGAGGACATTCCATATAGGTGGAACAGCTAGTAAAAAAGCAGAGCAGACAATCCTAAAGGCTAAGCATGGTGGTGTTGTAAGGTTACATAATCTTATAACAGTAGTAAATAACGATGGTGATATGGTAGTTATGAATAGAAATGGTGAACTTGGAGTTGAAGATGAAGCAGGGCATGAAAGAGAAAAATATTCTATTGTTTATGGCGCAGGTTTAAAAGTAAAAGAAGGACAAAAAATTGAGACTGACCAGGTAATTGCGGAATGGGATCCTTATACAACAGCAATTTTAACAGATTCAGGGGGGATCGTTGTTTTTGAGGATATTATAGAGGGTGTTACAATAAAAGAGGAATTTGATGAGGTCACAGGCCTTTCGCAGAAGGTAGTTGTTGATCATCAAGAAGAGGATTTGCAGCCACGTTTACTAATAAAAGATGGAAACGATAAGATGATTGGTCAATACCTATTACCTTCTGGTGCACATATTGTTGTTATGAACGGAGACACAATGCAGCCAGGTGATGTTTTAGTGAAGATTCCAAGGGAAAGTACTAAAACTAAAGATATTACTGGAGGCTTACCTAGGGTGGCTGAGTTATTTGAAGCTCGAAAACCGAAAGAGTATGCAACCATCTCAGAAATAGATGGTGTAGTTAAGATGGGAGGGATTTCGAGAGGCACACGTAAGATTATAGTGATTGATGATCATGGCGGAGAAAAGGAATATTTAATATCAAAAGGTAAACATCTTAATGTCCAGGAAGGCGATCGAGTTAAGGCAGGGGAGGCATTAATGGACGGTTCCCCCAATCCTCATGATATATTAGCTGTTCTTGGAGATAAAGAGTTACAGAGATATCTGGTAAATGAGGTCCAGGAAGTTTATCGTTTGCAGGGAGTAAATATTAATGATAAACATATCGAGGTTATAGTTAGACAAATGCTGAGAAAAATTAGGGTTGAGGATACAGGCGATACAATTTTTTTACCGGGTGAACAGGTAGATAAGTTTAGATTTAAGGATGAGAACGATCGTGTTATTAAAGAAGATGGAGAACCTGCAAGAGGGACTCCTTTATTATTGGGTATTACCAAGGCCTCCTTAACTACAGATAGTTTTATTTCTGCTGCTTCATTTCAAGAGACAACCAGAGTTTTGACAGAGGCAAGTATTTGTGGTAAGACAGACGAGTTATTAGGACTTAAGGAGAATGTTATTGTGGGACGTCTTATCCCAGCAGGGACAGGATTAAGATTGTATAGAGAGGTAAAGATTGATTTACCGTCAGCAAGCAGGGAAGAAGAGGTGTTGGAGGAGAAGGTGGCCAAAGAGAGAGGAGAGAATGAAATAAAAGAGGTTGAAGAGTATCCAGAAAGTATCCAGCAAGTAGTTTAAATAAAAAATTGAATCTCAATAGGAATGTTTATCCTGCAAAATGGTTGTAATGGAGGTTAATTTTGAAATTAACTGTTTAGGCACAAAGTGGCAAAGGAAGGCACAAAGAAAAAAACAAAAAAAATCCTAAGTATGGGACAATAATTTACTAATAACTTGATCTAGTTGACACAACTTATCAGATTCATTACTTTATCCCCTTCGGGGAAAACCGGTAGGGAGCTAATTTAAGTGTGTGAGCTGATTTTTTGTTTTTGTGCTTTTACATATTTGTTTTAACTAACACAATCGCTTGGAAAAACCTAAATTAGAGTAGTATCTTTTTTTTGTAAATAGTATTTTATAAATGGTTAATATCAAATTTTATAAAAATAAATAAAATATCTACTTGACAAAGTGGGTAAAAATTTGATATATTATGCAAACTTTTTTTAGTAGAAAAGGTGAAAAAATGCCAACATTGAGTCAATTAGTTAGAAAAGGTAGAGAGAAAGTAATAAAGAAAAAAAATACACCTGCATTATCATCCTGCCCACAAAAAAGAGGTGTATGTGTAAGGGTTTATACAACAACTCCAAAGAAGCCTAACTCAGCTTTAAGAAAAGTAGCAAGAGTAAGGCTAACTAATGGAGTAGAAGTTACGTCTTATATCCCAGGAGAAGGACATAATTTACAAGAACATTCAATTGTTTTAATTAGAGGTGGAAGGGTCAAAGATCTTCCAGGGGTAAGGTATCACATTGTAAGAGGAACATTAGATACTGTTGGGGTGCAAGATCGAAAACAAAGCCGATCAAAGTATGGTACGAAAAGACCTAAGTAAAGTTTGGTGAATGGGTGAGTAAGTTGAGTGAGCTAAGTGATTGAAAGAATAAGATCTTGGCTAATCACCGTGATATATATAGCCAGCGTAACCAAATTAATTAGTGAGAGGAAAAAAATGTCAAGAAGAAGAGTCGTGTCAAAGAGGATGGTTGCTCCAGACCTTCGATACAATGAAGTTGCAATTATGAAATTTATAAATAGCCTTATGTATCAAGGGAAAAAAAGTGTGGCAGAAAGAATTTTTTATGGATCATTAGAAATAGTTGGAGAAAAAAGTAAAGGTGATTCTTTGAAAATTTTTAAACAAGCAATGCACAACGTTATGCCTGTTCTGGAAGTAAAATCAAGAAGGGTTGGAGGGGCAACATATCAAGTGCCCGTTGAGGTTAGTCAAATGAGAAGACAAGCCTTGGCAATACGTTGGATAATTAAGTATTCACGAGATAGGGCTGGTAAGAATATGCAAGAAAAGCTAGCTGCTGAAATATTAGATGCTGCTAATAATAAAGGTAGTGCGATAAAAAAGAAGGAAGATACACATAAGATGGCCGAAGCTAATAAAGCTTTTGCTCATTATAGATGGTAAAAAACAAAGAAGAATAAGAAGCTGAGAAAAATAAGAGGATGAGGAGAATGTTTTTTTTAATCTCAGTTTTTTTTCTTTTTTTCTATCATTTTTTTAATAGAGGTATACTATTTTGGCTAGATTGAAATCAATTGAAAAAGTAAGAAATATAGGTATAATGGCACATATTGATGCAGGAAAAACTACAACGACTGAGAGAATTTTATATTATACTGGTATTACTTATAAAATAGGTGAAGTCCATGACGGCGCAGCAGAAATGGATTGGATGGTGCAGGAGAAAGAACGTGGAATTACTATAACTTCAGCTGCTACTACCTGCTTCTGGAAAGATTATAGAATTAATGTTATAGATACACCAGGACATGTAGATTTTACAGCAGAGGTGGAGAGATCGCTGAGGGTCTTGGATGGAGCAATAGCAGTATTCTGTGGTGTTGGAGGAGTTGAACCTCAATCTGAGACAGTTTGGAGACAGGCGGATAAATATAAAGTACCGAGAATAGCCTTTGTGAATAAAATGGATAGAATAGGGGCAGATTATTATAAGGTAGTAAAAATGATGAAAGAAAGACTAGGAGTTAATGCTGTCCCAATTCAATTGCCTCTTGGTAAAGAAGATACGTTTAAAGGTGTTGTGGATCTAGTAAAGATGAAGGCCGTTGTATTTGAAGAAGGAGAGAAAGGAAAAAAAATTAATGAGATAGACATTCCTGATGAGTTACTAGACACTGCTAAAGAATACAGAAAGTATTTGCTAGAGGCTATTGTAGAACAAGATGATGCTATAATGGAAAAATACCTGGAGGGAGAAGAATTAACGAATAAAGAAATTATTAAATGTGTGAGAAAGGGAACGTTGTCATTTTCAATTATTCCTGTGCTATGTGGATCATCCTTTAAAAATAAAGGAGTGCAGACATTGTTAGACGCTGTGGTTGATTATTTACCTTCTCCGATTGACATACCTCCAGTTGAAGGATATCATCCGAAAACTAAGGAGGTTATAAAAAGAAAGGCAGATGATGAAGAGCCTTTTTCAGCCTTGGCTTTTAAACTTACTGCGGATCCATATGTTGGACATTTAACCTTTTTTAGGGTCTATTCAGGGAAATTATGTACTGGTTCTTATGTGTACAATTCACCAAAAGATCATAAAGAACGAATTAGTAGATTGTTAAAGATTCATGCTAATAAGAGAGAAGATATTACAGAAGTATATGCTGGTGATATAGCCGCTACTGTTGGTTTAAAAAAGACATTTACAGGCGATACATTATGTTCAGAGGATCATCCTATTATTCTAGAATCGATGGACTTCCCAGAACCTGTAATGTCGATAGCTATTGAACCAAAGGTTAAGAAGGATCAGGGTAGCTTATCTAATGCACTCGCTAGACTAGCCCATGAAGATCCTACATTTAAAATCTCATTGGATGAAAATACAAGTCAAACAATAATAGCAGGTATGGGAGAATTACATTTAGAAATTATTGTTGATAGGTTAAAAAGAGAATTTAATGTAGATGCTAATGTTGGTAAACCCCAGGTAGCTTATAAAGAAACTATTACATCAGCATCAAGTGCTGAAGGTAAATATATAAAACAGACAGGTGGACATGGCCAATATGGGCATGTAATGATAGAGATAGAACCCAATGAAAAAGGAAATGGTTTTGAATTTATCAATAAAATTGTAGGAGGAGTTATTCCTAGAGAATATATTCCTGCTGTTCAAAAGGGTATTGTTGAAGCACTAGACGGTGGAGTGCTAGCTGGATATCCAGTTGTTGATATAAAAGTTTTTTTAGTGGACGGATCCTATCATGAGGTAGATTCATCAGAAATGGCTTTTAAAGTCGCAGGTTCAATGGCTTTTAAAGAAGCAGCCAGAAAGGGTAAGCCTGTATTGTTAGAACCTGTTATGAGGTTAGAGATAGTTTTACCTGAAGAATATATGGGAGATGTTATAGGAGATGTAAGTTCTAGAAGAGGGAAGGTTTTAGGGATGGATACTCGTGGAGTATATCAGATTATAAATGCCTTAGTTCCTTTATCTGAAATGTTTGGCTATGCAACAGATTTAAGATCGAAGACTCAAGGAAGAGCAAATTATTCTATGGAGTTTGCTCACTATTCAGAAGTTCCAACACAGATATCAGAAGGAATAATAGCTAAGGTACAAGGAAAGTAGGTATGACCGTTGAGTGGTTGAGTATAGATAAACATTTCTCTAATTCAACTAGTTAACTTTTTAACTGCTCAACTAAAATAAAAGGAGGACCTAGATGGCAAAAGAGAAGTACGAGAGAAAAAAACCTCATGTAAATGTAGGGACAATAGGACATGTGGATCATGGGAAGACAACGTTAACAGCGGCAATAACAAAAGTAATGTCGCTAAAGGGATTAGCAACGTATGTTCCGT
>JAZDLJ010000226.1:0-3583 GCA_043802115.1 bacterium
CCCACAGCCTTCGTAAGCATGGTCACTTACCCACAAATCCACAAGCACGGCTACTATTCTATCCTCTTGAAAAAATTAAAATTAAGAGGCTAGGGTGAAATTTAAGCTTGACACTTTACATAACAGACACAGAGGCACTGAGAAATGATAAACTTGAAGAACATGTAATAAGCACCCAATTGAGACTATCCGGTATGAAGGTAAGGCCTTATTATAAATTTCAATGTGCCTATTTTAACGTCTAGGAATTTCAAAATTGTCGGGTGGTTATTTCTCCTCCCTTTGGCAAAGGGAGGTAGGGAGGGATTTAATTGATTGTAAAATCCCCCTCAATCCCCCTTTTCCAAAGTGGGAAGTAGGTGGTGTGTCTTTAAGTTGCCACGAAGTGGCCTAAGTTCAAGCTGACCATTCCTTAATTGCCTAATTTATTTTGGAAAGATGTCTATTTAAATTGCCACGAAGGCAGCCTGACTTGAAAGAGGGAATCAAGAGTCTCCTCTTTTGTTTTTTCTCTGTGTCTCCGTGGTGAACTGAACTGTTCGATAATTTTTATCGGAAGGAAGAAATATGAGTCTTACCCAGTTGGAAAAACATATTCAAACCAATGACCTTGCCCCATATTATATTCTTTTGGGGGAAGAAGAATATCTTGTGCAGGAAGCAATAAAAAAGATTATCAATACAGCGATAGATGAGCAGACGAGATTTTTTAATATTGATAAGATAGAGGCTGGAAACGGAAGAGCCAGCGAGATTATTGATAAAGCAAGTATTGTCCCCTTGATGTGTAAAAAAAGAGTTGTCATAGTATCTCATGCGGATAAATACAATAAAGATGATCTTGAGCGTTTGACCGGATATATGAATAATCCTATAGAATCTACCTGCTTACTTATATGCGCTAACACTATCGATGCTCATTCCGAACTTTTTACGATTGCCAAAAAGAAGGGGGCTATCCTTGATTTTAGTTCCTTGAGGGGAAGTCAATTACTATCCTGGTGTCGGGAAAAGGTCAAAGAATATGATTGTTCTATGGATAAAGGGGTGGAAAATTATTTAGTTGATCTTATCGGAACAGACCTCTGGCAGTTAGATAATGAGATTAACAAATTAAGTGTTTATGTCGGGAAAGGAAAAAAGATAACTGTAGAGACAGTTGATGAGCTTGTAAGTCAGGTTAGCACAAACTCGATTTTTGAACTTACGGATGCCCTGGGGAATAAGGATTTGAAAAAGAGCCTGCTTTTGCTTAACCGGATGTTACAGACCGGTCAACAGCCGCTTATGATTTTATCTATGATAACACGTCAATTCAGGTTAATATGGCAGGGGATAAGTATTAAAAAAACCAAGGTCAAGCCTTTTGAGCTTGCTCAAAAATTAAAGATCAATAAGATGTTTATTGATAAGTTTATTAAGCAGATGAACCTTTTTACTTATGCGGAGCTGGAAGATATCTTTTCTCATTTTTATCAGGTGGATCTTCAATTGAAAAGCAGTTCTATCAATCCATTAAGATTATTGGAGATGCTGGTTTTAAGGATATGTTCAAAGGGAAAAGATATGTGACAGGATAACAGGATTAACTGATATAAAAATCCAGTTATTTTTGTAAATGCTATAACGTGGTCATCGAATTGCGAGTCAAAAGGAGGAAATAATGAAGGCTTATAGAACTATTGCAACAATAAAGAATCCTGGGAAAGTTGTTTTATCAAATATGCCATTTAAAAGCGGAGAAAAAGTGGAAATCGTAGTTATTGAAGCTGAGGAACAAAAAACGAAGGCAAAAGAATTGAAGCGTTTATTTAAAGAAACACAATCTTTACCACAGGTCAAAAGGATTAAAGAAGAAGACCTAATAAAAGAAGTGAAAAAATATCGGAGACGTAAGTGAAAATATTAATTGATACCAACGTCTTGATATCTGCAATTTTAAAAGACAAAAAACCGGAAGAGATCATAGTATTTGTAGCTTCTCATGATGACATTGAGTGGATTGTCTCAAAAAGTATTATTCAGGAATATAAAGATGTTTTAAGGAGAAGGAAATTTAAACTACCAGCAGATATCCTTAAAAAATGGTTTCTATTATTTGATAAATTAACCACCCTAGTTGATGTTAATGTTGTAATAAATTTCCCAAGAGATCAAAAAGATTCAAAATTCCTTGAATGTGCATTAACTTCCCACGCTGATTACTTTATTACTGGCGACAATGATTTTGCTTCTTTAGAAAAATTTGGAGATACTAAGCTTATCTCAGTATCCCTATTTACTAAAAGAAAAAATTATAAAAGCGAAAAAAAAGATTGGGGTCAGGTCTCAATATTTGACAAAACAGGGAGTCTGTCACTTACAACAAGGATTATGTAATAGTGATTTATCTTTAAAAAGAGAAAGGCTTATAAAATGAGGCAGTTGATCTAGAAAAATTAATAAATTTTTTAATATATATATATATATCGAAAGAATTGTAGATAAAATGTCAAATGTTGAGACCTGACCCTATTCTACTATTCTATAATAAAAAAAATCCCTCTTTCTTCTATTTCTACAGCCTCTACAAAATTATCCGGCACATGCAGCCTGGATAAGTTAAAGTCCATGAATTTCAAAGTCTCCCTTTTTTAAAGGGCGATGCGGAAGATTGAAATTAAAGATACATTTTAGGCAATTCTTATGCTATTATAATTGTCGTAAATAATGATAGCCTAAAGGGGATAGATATGAGTGGTAAGTTGAAGAAAGACAAACCTAAAAATATTGAATTGCCTTGTCTGGATAAAAGGTATTTATCAATCGGCTCCCTTGAAGACGAAGACGAGATGTCTTATTGGTTATCAAAATCACCGCTCCAAAGGCTGGAGGCGATAGAAATAAATCGAATAATGGTATATGGCTATGATTCAGTTACATCCAGACTTCAAAGATTTTTTGAGACTTCTGAACTTGCATAAGGTTAATTATCTGGTGGTTGGGGGATATGCCGTGGGATACCATGGATATCCAAGGGCCACGGCAGATATGGATATCTGGATTGCCATAGATGAGCATAATGCTGAGAAAATTGCCAGGGTTGTTCATGAATTTGGCATGCCGGAAGGCCAGGTTAATAAGGAATTATTTTTAGAGAAAAATAAAATAATTCGGATGGGCTTGCCTCCGGTTAGGATAGAGGTAATAACCGGGGCCTCTGGGGTAGATTTTCAAGAGTGCTTTTCTCGAAAAGAAACAATAGAGATTGAAGATATTCCAGTCAATTTTATCTCTTTAAACGACTTGAAGGAAAATAAAAAGGCCAGCGGAAGATTTAAAGACTTGGAAGACCTTAAACAGCTCTCATAATTCTCCCTAATTAAAAAAGAAATTTCAACAGGTTGTCCGGGAAAGAGCTTGTCAACTTTTTTGTGTAAACCTCGAAATTCCATTAAAGCAGCCCCTCCAATCGCGTAGAAAAAAAAAGGATATCCTTTCACTTACAACAAGGATTATGTAATAGTGATTTATCTTTAAAAAGAGAAAGGCTTATAAAATGAGGCAGTTGATCTAGAAAAATGTAACTTCTCAAAAAGTGTGT
>JAZDLJ010000281.1:0-5486 GCA_043802115.1 bacterium
ACCTGAATCATTAGATCTGCAAAGATATCTAAGGGAGATGGTAGATGTTGGGGTTGAGTATGCATTATTAGAGGTATCCTCGCACTCATTAATTTTAAAAAGGACAATTGACTGTGATTTTAATTGTGGTATATTTACAAACCTTACCCAGGATCACTTAGATTTTCATGGTACTATTGATGGCTATTTGGAGGCTAAGAAACAACTTTTCATTCAGTTGAATTCGAGTAAGAAGAGAGGAAAGGTAGCTGTAATAAATGAGGATGATCCTGCTAGTTTGGTTTTAAAATCGGCTATTTTGACAGAGATATTAACTTTTGGTTTAAAGCCATCTGCTGATATAAGAGCAGAAGATATAAAGATACGCTCGGATGGTTTATCTTTTAAAATTATGACACCATGGGGGAAACTCCAGGTTTTATCTCCATTAATTGGGAGATATAATGTCTATAATATATTAGCTGCTGTTGCCTGCACCTTAGTTGAAGGGGTATCTAAAGATGATATTGTAGAAGGTATTGCTAATTTGAAAAGGGTGTCTGGAAGATTTGAATCAATTAAGTGTGGGCAACCATTTTCTGTAGTTGTTGATTACGCTCATACAGATGATGCCCTGAAGAATGTGCTTCAGGCAGCCAGGGAATTAACTAAAAAGAGGGTAATTACGGTATTTGGTTGTGGTGGAGATCGGGATAAGGGTAAGAGACCATTAATGGGAGAGGTGGCAGGGGAATATAGTGATTATGTTATTATTACCTCAGATAATCCCAGGTCAGAGGATCCGCTAATGATTATAGATGAGATAGAAAAAGGGGTCCTAAAAAGTAGAGGTTCAAAGGGCTATATTATTATCCCTGATCGCTACGAGGCTATTAAATATGCCTTGGATATGGTGCATGAAGGGGATATGCTTCTTATCGCAGGGAAGGGGCACGAGACTGGTCAGCTAATACGGAATAATATACTTCCTTTTGATGATCGGGAAGTGGCGAGGGAAATCCTAAATGTTAAATCTAACAATCGATGAGATAGTCGAGGTAACGAAAGGAGAATTGCTTGGTAATCCTCCTCAAAAAGGTTTTTTTGAGGTCTCAACCGACTCTCGGACAATTAAACCTGATTCCCTTTTTATTGCCCTCAAAGGCGATAAGTTTGATGGACATAATTTTATTAATGCTGCCAGTGAAAGGGGAGCAACTGGCGTTGTTGTTTCAGAAGGTTTAAACAATAAACAAGAAATAATAGGCAACAAACAACAATGTCTGATTCAGGTAAGAGATACCTTAACAGCCCTGCAGGAACTCGCTCATTTCTATAAAAGTAAGATGAAGCTCCGAACTATAGCTATCACTGGAAGCAATGGCAAAAGCACAACCAAGGAGATGGTGGCGAGTGTATGTTCACAAAGGTTACGGGTACTAAAGACTGAAGGTAACAATAATAACTTAATTGGACTTCCTCTTACCTTACTAAAACTCCAACCAGAACATCAGGTTGATGTCTTAGAGTTAGGTATGAATAAAAAAGGAGAGATTAGAAGGTTGACGGAGATAAGCGAACCAGATTACGGGATTATAACCAATATTAATATGTCACATATCGAATTTTTTAAATCAGTTGATGAGATCGCCGAGGCTAAAGCGGAACTTTTTCAGACTATGAATAAAAAGGCGATAGCGATCTTAAATGCGGATGATTTTTATTTTTCTAAATTAAAGAGATTTGTCAAGGGATCGCTTATTACTGTAGGGATTAAAAATAAGGCTGATGTTATGGCAATGGATATTAAGAGTAAAAACGGAAAGACATATTTCACCTTAAGAACAAGTACTGGAGAAATACCGATCTATCTCCCATTGGTTGGGGAATTTAATGTTATAAACGCCCTGTATGCAGCTGCTATTGGTACCCGTTATTATAGTAACCTTGATATTATAAGGGTTGGTCTGGAAAAAGTAAAAGATATGCCTATGCGGATGAATATAACATCTATAGGTAACAAAATTAATGTAATTAATGATGCCTATAATGCCAATCCTGCCTCTATGAAAGAGGCGATAAAGGTTTTGAAAGAGATAAATCCTGATAGCCGCCATATAGCTATTATAGGTGATATGCTTGAGCTTGGTGATTGGACTGAAAATGCCCATAGAGACATTGGTAACTATATAGCTAAATTTAATCTCAGTTATCTGTTTACCCTGGGGTCTGCAGCTCAGATATTAGCCCAGGAGGCAATAAGACAAGGGATGAATAAAGATAGTGTTTTTATATGTGAAGATCATGGGGATATTGCCCAAAGATTAAAAGATATAGTAAGAGAGGGTGATTGGTTATTGGTAAAGGGTTCACGAAGGATGGCTATGGAGAAGGTTATTAATGCTTTATCATCTACTTTATCCCTTACATAGATATTCTCAAATCTTTAATGTCTTTAAGTATATCAGCTTTAGGGCAACCTATGCTACCCTAAGTGCCTTAATTATTAGTTTTTTAATTGGCCCCTGGCTCATCAGAAGTCTCCAAAAATATAAGATAGGTCAGGTTATAAGGGATGATGGACCACAGACGCATCTAAAAAAGGCAGGAACACCAACTATGGGCGGGCTTATCATCCTAACCTCGATGATAATTCCTACTTTATTATGGGCCAATCTTGATAACAGATATATCTGGATAACCTTATTTATAACCTCTTTTTACGGTTTGATAGGTTTTTATGATGACTACCTGAAGTTGATTAAAAAGAATCCTAAAGGTTTGGCCCCAAAGAATAAATTAATCGGACAGGGCATATTAGCTCTTATGGTAGGTATTTACCTGTATTTTGAGCGTCTCGATGGTTACACTACCTCTTTGTATATACCATTTTTTAAAAATCTGAGGATTAATTTAGGTTGGGTATATATAATTCTTGCGGTTTTACTTATTGTTGGTAGTTCCAATGCAGTAAATTTAACAGATGGGTTAGATGGGTTAGCTATAGGTCCCGTTACTATTGCTGCCCTTACCTTAGCGATATTATCTTATGTAACAGGACATTCAAATTTTGCCAGTTATTTAATGATTCAAAGTGTACCTGGGGTAGGTGAGCTAACAGTCTTTTGTGGGGCAATGATTGGGGCAAGTTTAGGTTTCCTCTGGTTTAATAGCTATCCTGCCCAGGTCTTTATGGGAGATATGGGATCCCTTTCTTTAGGTGGGGCATTAGGAATTGTCTCTCTGTTAATTAAGCATGAACTGCTTTTAGCTATAATCGGAGGGGTATTTGTAGTTGAGGCTCTTAGTGTGATTATTCAGGTGGTATCTTTTAAATTAAATGGCAAAAGGATCTTTCGAATGGCCCCATTACATCACCACTTTGAGATGAAGGGGTGGGGGGAGCCAAAGATCGTGGTTAGATTTTGGATTATTGCGATTATGTTGGCTTTGTTGAGCCTTAGTACCCTGAAGCTAAGATAAAAACTCTGTCATGCTTTTTTGACAGAATTTTTATCTTAGCTTTAGGGTGCTTAGGCTGTTTTGGGGTATAGAGAATCAATAGAGGATTTGTAACTGTGAAAAATAAAGAAAAGAGAAGAAGGAACAGAGTAAATTATGAAGAAAGATAATGTCTTAAATTATTTTGTCTACAGAATTCGAGAGCAGTTAGGTGATCATCTTAAGCAGATTATTCTATTTGGATCAAGAGCTCGAGGTGATGAAGTTGAAAGTTCTGATTATGACTGTTTAGTAGTTGTTCATGATGTATCATCGACTATTAAGGATATTATTGATGAAGCAGCAGGTGATACTCTCTACCAATATGACGCTGTAATTTCAGCAATTATTATCACAGAAGAAAAATTTCAACATTCAATCTACAATCCGCTTTTAATGAATATTGCTAGAGAGGGGGTTGCTCTCTAAATGATGAATTATGAAAGATGAATAATGATAAAGATAGATTGCTCAAAGAACAATTAGAGGCAATGCTTAAGAAAGCTCATCGTTCCTTAGCTGCTGCTCAGCGAGAGATTGAGGAAGGTGATTACAACTTTGCTTCATCTCGTGCTTACTATGCTGTTTTTTATGCCATGGAGGCTGTTCTTTTGACCAAAAGTGTTGTTTTCTCAAAACATAGCGGAGTAATTAGCGCTTTTAGCAGGTATTTCATTAAGACAGCTATTTTCCCAAAGGAATTTAGTAAATTGATTGCTCATCTTTTCCGTGAAAGGCAGACTGGAGATTATGGATTTGATTTAACCACGATTGGAAGAGATTTAACCACGATTGGAAGAGAAGAGGCTAATGAAGATATTAAGATAGCTATAAATATAGTGAATGTTATTATAGTTTATTTAAATAAAGAGGGATTTGTAGAGCCCATTATATAGGACTTAAAAATAAATATGAAGATAAAAAATAAAAAAATCCTAATCGTTGGTCTTGCTCGAACTGGGGTAGCTTGCGCTAAACTCCTCCATAAACTTGGCGCTCATGTTACCATTACTGATAAAGCCGATCAAACCACTCTCCAAGACAAGATAGATCAACTTAAAGAGATCGAGGGGATAAATTACGAACTAGGCGAACATAAGATCGATACCTTCTTAAAGAGTGATCTAATCTTACTTAGTCCTGGTGTACCTTTGACAATTTCACCCCTACAAAAGGCTAAGAATAAGGATATCCCTATAATAAGCGAGATCGAGCTAATCTTTCAATTAACCCAGATTCCGATAATCGGAATCACCGGGACAAATGGTAAGACCACAACTACAACATTGATAGGAGAGATATTTAAAGCAGCAGACAAAAAGGTCTTTGTTGGAGGAAACATCGGTAATCCCCTCTCATATGCCCTAATTAATGAAGAACGAAGAACTAGGAACGAAGAACCAGTAACCAATTACGACTACCTCATAGCAGAGATTAGCAGTTTTCAGTTAGAAACAATTAAACAATTTTCTCCTTACATTAGTATTATCCTGAATATAACCCCAGATCACCTTGATAGATACAAAGATATAGAAGAATACATAGAGGTAAAAGCTAGAATATTAAAAAACCAGGGTGAAAATGATTTTGTAGTTCTTAATGCTGATGATCCCCTTACATGTAATCTATCTAAATATACCAATACTAAAGTATTTTACTTTAGCACTAGAACAATAGTTAAACAAGGTGTGTTTGTGGCTGATAATGAAATTATCTTTTGTTATAAAGATCAAGAAGAGGCATTAATAAAATTAAACGAGGTTAGGCTAAAAGGCCTCCATAATTTGGAGAACATTTTAGCGGCAGTTTGTGCAGCCATGATTTGTAGGCTTCCAGTAAATAAGATTAAACAAGTCCTATCTACATTTAAGGCGCTAGAACATCGTTTAGAAGAGATTAGGGTGATTAACAATATTAGATTTATTAATGATTCCAAGGGGACAAATATAGGTGCGGTAATAAAATCTCTTCAAAGTTTTCAACAGCCTATTATCCTTATTGCTGGT